>JALSIO010000754.1 GCA_026989995.1 Myxococcales bacterium | reverse complement strand
GGGGGTGCCTTCGTGGAGCGGCCCACGCTGCGGCCCTCCCCCGGAGCCAAGCTCGAGCTCCGGCTCAAGCCGGCAGGCGGCCATCCCACCCTTCCCATCGACTGCGAGGTGGTGCGCGTCGAGGAGCGCGGCCTGGCCCTCCGCTTCGCCACCCTCCCTCCCGAGGCCGAGGAGCGCCTGGCGGCGCTGGTGGCCGCCGAGATCGCCTCCGCCGCCGGGTGTTCCGGGACCGGCCCCGGGTGAGCCGGACGGGCCCGGCCCGGCGCGCGGCGGCCGCGCGGGCCGCCGTCTAGACTCGGGCTCCGCCGAGGAGGCCGGGTGGGCGGAGCGCCGGGGGAGGACGGGGAGGGAGCGGGTGGCCTTCGGGTGCCGGCGGCGCGGCCTCCCGGCGCGCCCTCCGCCCCGCGGCTCGACGCGTTTCGCAAGGCCGTCTACGCCCTCGGCGACCTCACCATCAACACCGGCTTCGCCGCCCTCACCCTCCTCTACGCCTCCTACTTCCTGACCCAGGTGGCCGGGCTGCGGCCGGCCCTCGCCGGTCTCGTGCCCCTCATCGGGCGCTTCGTGGATGCCGTGACCGATCCCCTGATGGGTCGGATCTCGGATCGGACCCGCCTGCCGGGCGGCCGCCGTCGCCCCTACTTCCTCCTCGGGGCCATTCCGTACGGTCTCGGCTTCGCGGCGCTCTGGGTCGACGTCCCGTTTCCGGGCGAGCTGGCCCGCTTCGTCTACTACGCCGGGGCCTACTGTCTGTTCAGCCTCGCCATGACGGTGCTCTCGGTGCCGTACCTCGCGATCCAGCCCGAAATGGCCCTCGACTACGACGAGCGGACCTCTCTCAACACCTGGCGCACGGTGGGCTCCCTCGTGGGCGTGATCCTGGCCGTCGCCCTGCGGCCGGTCGCGGAGCTGTTCGGCGGGGGGAGCACCGGGTTCGCGGCGGCGGGGGTCGCCTTCGGATCGGTCCTCGCGTTGCCCTGGATCGCCGTCTACCGGGTGACCTTCGAGCGGCCCGAGCTGCGGCAGGCCGGGACCCCCGACCCGGGCTTCGCGGAGGGCCTGCGCCTGGCCCTGGCCCACCACGCCTTTTCCCGGCTGACGGCGCTCTACATCCACGGGCGCATCGCCATGGACATCGCGGGTGCGCTCCTGATCCTCTACGCCACCTGGTGGCTGGGGCGCAGTCGGGACTTCGAGTGGCTCATGCTCGTCTTCCTGCTGTCGGTGATCGGCGCGCTCCCGATCTGGCTGCACGTGGCCCGCGGGCGGGAGAAGAGCCGGATCTTCGCGATCGGCTGCGCCGGCTGGGCCGTGTTCGGAGGGGCGCTCGCGGCGCTCGAGCCCGGCTGCCCGCGGTGGGTGGCCTTCGCGCTGATCCCGCTGGTGGGGGTGGGCTACGCGGTGGTGGACCTGATGCCGTGGTCGATGCTGGGAGAGGTCATCGACGAGGACGAGCTTCGTACCGGCGTCCGGCGGGAGGGCCTCTACCACGGGGTGTTCACCTTCGTGCGCAAGATCGCGGGTGCGCTCGGTGTCGCGCTGGCGATGGGTGTCCTCGACCTCGCGGGCTTCGAACGCGGCGGCGAGCAGCCCGAGTCGGCGCGGCAGGCCATCCGCCTGCTCACGGCCTTCGGGCCGACCGTCTTCCTGCTGGCGGCGATCTGGCTGGCCCGCGACTACCCGCTCACCCGCGCGCGCCACGCGGAGATCGTCCGCGAGCTCGAGCGGCGGCGGGGCCGGGCAGGATCCGGCGGGCCAGCGCCCTGAAGGCGGCTGCGGCCGGCGACGGCGCCGACCCGGCCGGGCGCACGAAGCCGAGGGCGAGCGGTCCGGGGGCATCGGCCAGGGGGACCTGCGCGAGCCGGCCGGCGTCCACCTCCCGCCCGACCGCGTGGCGGGGAACCACGGCCACGCCGAAGTCGAGCTCCACGAGCCGCTTGATCACCTCGATGCTCCCGGTCTCGAGAGCCACCCGGTGGCCGCCTCCGGCGGCCCGGAGCCGCTCGTCGAGCAGCCGGCGGGACCAGGCCGCGGGTCCGAGCAGCAGGAGGGGATGGGGGAGGAGGTCGGAGAGCCGGAGTCTTCGGCGGCCCGCGAGGGGGTGGCCCGGGGCGCAGATCACCACCTCCTCGCGCGGCAGCAGCGCCTCCGCCTCGAGGCGCGGGTCCGGGAGGGGCAGGGTCACGAAGCCGAGGTCGAGCTCGAGGCGCGCCACCGCCTCGGCCACGGCCGGCGTGGGGTGGTTCTGGATCCGGATCTCGACGCCGGGGTGGCTGCGGCGGAAGGCCTCGAGGACTGGCGGGAGCACGTAGCAGGCGCTGGTGTCGGAGGTGCCGAGCCGGAGCTCCCCGCTTTCGAGGGTGCGGCGGCCCCGGAGGCGGGCGGCCGCGCCCTCGAGCTCGGCGTGGATCCGCTCGGCGTGCTCGAGGAGGGCCTCTCCGGCCGGCGTGGGGCGCACGCCCCGGCGGCTGCGGACGAGCAGCGGCTCGCCCACCGCCCGTTCGAGGGCGCGCACCGCCTGGCTCACGGCGGGCTGCGTGCGCCCGAGCCGTCGCGCGGCGGCGGTGAAGCCGCCCTCGCGGGCCACCGCCCGCAGCACCAGCAGCCGCTCCGCCGAGACGGATGGATTCAGATTATTCATCGGACTTATTCACCGGATAATCAACATTCAGTAGCCCAATCGCCAGGCCGAAGCCATCCTGCCGGCATGGCAGCGATGGAGCCGGGGCGTCTCGGTCCGGATGTCCTCGTGATCGGCGGGGGGCAGCCCCTTTCGGAGGGGCGCCGCCGACGCCTCGAGGCCCGGGTGCGCGAGCGGGCGGCCGAGGTGGGGGAGCTCCGGGCCCTCGAGCTGCGGCTGGTGCAGGTGGCCGGCGAGCCTTCCCCGGAGGAGCTCGGCCGGCTGCGAGAGCTCCTCGGCGGAGGCGAGGGGTCCCCTCCTGCGCGGTTGCGGCCCGACGAGATCCTGGTGGTCCCCCGCCTCGGCACCGTCTCGCCCTGGTCCTCGAAGGCCACCGAGATCGCCCGGATCTGCGGCCTCGCGCGGGTCGAGCGGGTGGAACGGGGGACCCTCTACCGGCTTGCGGGGCTCGCGGAGGAGCACCGCAGCGCCGTGGCCTCGCTGCTCCACGACCGCATGACCGAGACGGCGCTCTTCCGCCTGGAGGACGCCGCCGGCCTCTTCCGGCACGCCGAGCCCCGCCCCCTCGCCCGGGTCCCGCTGCTGCGCGAGGGAAGGGAGGCGCTGCTGCGCGCCGATCGGGAGCTCGGCCTCGCGCTCGCCGCGGACGAGATCGCCTACCTCGAGGCGGCCTACCGCGACCTCGGGCGCGATCCCAGCGACGTCGAGCTCATGATGTTCGCGCAGGCGAACTCCGAGCACTGCCGCCACAAGATCTTCCGGGCATCGATGACCGTGGACGGCGCGCCCGCCGCCGGAAGCCTCTTCGACATGATCCGCCACACCCGGGAGCGGTCTCCCGAGGGCGTGCTCTCCGCATACCGGGACAACGGCGCCGTGCTCGAGGGCCCGCGGGCGAGGCGGCTCTGGGTGGACCCGGCCACCCGCGAATACCGGCCGTGGGAGGAGCCCGCCCATCTCGTGGTGAAGGTGGAGACGCACAACCACCCGACCGCGATCTCCCCCTTCCCCGGCGCCGCCACCGGTTCGGGCGGCGAGATCCGCGACGAGGGCGCCACGGGACGGGGCGCCCGTTCGGTGGCCGGCCTCACCGGCTTCGCCGTCTCGGACCTCCGGATCCCGGGCTTCGAGCAGCCCTGGGAGGGTCGCGAGCCCCGGCCCGCCCGCCTCGCCTCGCCCCTCGAGATCATGCTCGAGGGCCCGGTCGGGGCGGCCTCGTTCAACAACGAGTTCGGCCGGCCGAATCTGTGCGGGACCTTCCGCACCTTCGAGTGGGTGGAGGAGCGCGCCGGGGAGCTGCGGCGTTGGGGCTACCTCAAGCCGATCATGCTCGCGGGCGGCTCCGGCCAGATCCGTCCGCTGCACGTCGACAAGGCGCCGATTCCGCCCGGCGCCGCCATCGCCGTGCTCGGCGGGCCGGCGTTCCGGATCGGTCTCGGCGGCGGCGCGGGCTCCTCCCGGGCCCTCGGCGAGGGCGACGAGGAGCTCGACTTCGCATCGGTGCAGCGGGCCAACCCGGAGATGCAGCGCCGCTGCCAGGAGGTGATCGACGCCTGCGCCGCCCGCGGCGCCGACAATCCCATCCTCTCCATCCACGACGTGGGCGCCGGGGGGCTTTCCAACGCGGTGCCCGAGCTGGTGGAGGACGCCGGGCTCGGCGCCCGGATCGAGCTGCGGAGCATCCCCACGGCGGATCCCGGCCTCTCCCCCCTCGAGCTCTGGTGCAACGAGTCGCAGGAGCGCTACGTGCTCGCGGTCCGTCCGGAGCAGCTGCCGGAGCTCCTCGCGCTCTGCGAGCGGGAGCGCTGTCCGGTGGCGGTGATCGGCGAGGCCACGCGCGAGAGGCGCCTCGTCGTCTCCGACGCGCGTACCGGCGAGACCCCCATCGACGTGCCCATGGAGCTGCTCTTCGGGAATCCACCGCGCATGCACCGGGACGTCGCCCGCGAGCCGCCCTCCGGCCGGCCGGCCGATCTTCGCCGGCTGCCCCTCGACGAGGCCGTGCGCCGGGTGCTCCGCTTCCCCGCCGTGGCCGACAAGACCTTCCTCATCACCATCGGCGATCGGACCGTGGGCGGACTCGTGGCCCGCGACCAGATGGTGGGGCGCTTCCAGGTTCCGGTGGCCGACGTCGCCCTCGTGGCCTCGGACTTCGTCGGCGTTGCGGGGCAGGCCATGGCGATGGGCGAGCGCCCGCCGGTGGCGCTGCTCGATCCCGCCGCCTCGGCACGACTGGCCGTGGGCGAGTCGCTCACCAACCTCGCCGCGGCCGACGTGGTGTCGCTCTCGCGGGTCGCCCTTTCCGCCAACTGGATGGCCGCCGCGGGTCATCCCGGCCAGGACGCGGCCCTCCACGACGCCGTGCGCGCCGTCGGTCTCGAGCTCTGCCCTGCGCTCGGCGTGGCCATTCCGGTGGGCAAGGACTCGCTGTCGATGCGTGCGGTGTGGCGGGAGGGCGAGGAGACCTTCGCGGTGGCCTCGCCCGTCTCCCTCGTGGTCTCGGCCTTCGCTCCGGTGCGCGACCTGCGGCGCACCCTCACCCCGGAGCTCCGCCTCGACGCGGGCGACACGGACCTCTGGGTGCTCGACCTCGGGGCGGGGCGGTGTCGGCTCGGGGCCTCGGCGCTCGCGCGGGTCTTCGGGGAGCTCGGCACGGAGCCCCCGGATCTCGACGATCCGGCCCTCGTGCGGGGGCTTTTCGCCTGGCTTGGCGAGCTGCGCGAGCGCGATGCCGTGCTCGCCTACCACGACCGCTCGGACGGGGGGCTCCTCGCGGCCCTGTGCGAGATGGCCTTCGCCGGCGGTGCGGGGCTCGAGGTGGAGCTCGGGGAGGCCGGGCCCGATCCGGTCTCGGCGCTCTTCAGCGAGGAGCTCGGCGCCGTGGTGCAGACCCGGCGCGCGAAGCGGGAGGAGGTGCACCGGGCCGCCGCCGCCCACGGGCTCGCCGCCGTGCTGCACCGGATCGGGGCTCCGGCGCCCGGCCGGCGGATCCGCTTCCGCTTCCGGGGCGAGACCGTGCTCGAGGCGGACCGCTTCGAGCTCCGGCGGCTCTGGTCGGAGACCACCTGGCGGCTGCAGCGCCTGCGGGACGATCCGGACTGCGCCGACGAGGAGCAGGCGCTGCGCTGCGATCCGGAGGACCCGGGGCTCTCGGTGCGCGCGGACTTCGATCCGGATCCGCCGAGGCTCGAGGTCGCGCCCCGGCCGCGGGTGGCGATCCTCCGGGAGCAGGGCGTCAACGGGCACGTGGAGATGGCGGCCGCCTTCCGCCGCGCCGGCTTCGAGGCGGTGGACGTCCACATGAGCGAGCTGCTCGCCGGGCGGGTTCGCCTCGAGGGCTTCTCGGGGATCGCAGCCTGCGGCGGATTCTCCTACGGCGACGTGCTCGGGGCGGGCGAGGGCTGGGCGCGCTCCATCCTCTTCCACGCCCGGGCCCGGGAGGCCTTCCGCGCCTTCTTCGCGGATCCCCGGCGCTTCGCCCTCGGCGTCTGCAACGGCTGCCAGATGCTCGCCGCGCTCCGGGAGCTCATTCCCGGTGCCGAGGGCTGGCCGCGCTTCGTCCGGAACCGCTCCGAGCAGTTCGAGGCGCGGCTCTCGCTGGTCGCCATCGAGCCCGGCCCCTCGGTGCTGCTGCGGGGAATGGAGGGGTCCCTGCTGCCCGTGGCCGTGGCCCACGGCGAGGGGCGGGCCGCCTTCGCGGAGCCGGAGGGGGCCGCTCGCCTCGCCGCCGCCGGCCTCGTGGCGGTGCGCTACGTGGACCACCGGGGGCGGCCCACCGAGCACTACCCCGAGAATCCGAATGGATCGCCGGCCGGCGTCACCGGTGTGACCACGCCGGACGGCCGCGTCACCATCCTGATGCCCCACCCGGAGCGCCTGTTCCGGAGCGCGCAGTGGTCGTGGCGGCCGGAGGGGTGGGGCGAGGACGCGCCCTGGCTGCGCCTTTTCACCAACGCCCGGGCCTTCGCGGATCGGGCGCTTCGGATGGAGTCAAGATGAGCGACGCGCCCACCGGTCCGCTCTCCGCCATCTCGCCGCTCGACGGCCGCTACGCGGCTTCCCTCGCGGAGCTCCGCCCCCTCGCCAGCGAGGCCGGGCTGATCCGGTTCCGGGTCGAGGTGGAGGTGCGGTGGCTGCTCTCCCTCGCGGAGCACCCGGGCATTCCCGAGCTCGAGCCCTTCGGGCCGGAGGACCGCGCGTGGCTGCTCTCCCTGCCCGAGCGCGCCGCGGGCGCGGGGGCCGCGCGGGTGAAGGAGATCGAGGCGGAGACCCGCCACGACGTGAAGGCCGTGGAGTACTGGGTGAAAGAGGAGCTCGCCGCCCGCCCCGGGCTGGCCCGGGCGCGCGAGTTCGTGCATTTCGCGTGTACCTCCGAGGACATCAACAACCTCGCCTACGCGCGGATGCTGTGGGAGATCCGGCGCGCGCTGCTGCTGCCGCGGGCCGACGAGCTGATCCACGAGCTCGCCGGCCTCGCCCGGGCGACCGCCGGGCTCCCGATGCTCTCCCGCACCCACGGCCAGCCGGCCTCCCCCACCACCCTCGGCAAGGAGCTCGCGGTCTTCGCCCTGCGCCTCGGGCGCGCGCGCCGGGTGCTGGCCGCGGTGCCCGTCCTGGGCAAGATGAACGGTGCGGTGGGCAACTGGAATGCCCACCTCGCGGCGTACCCGGAAGTCGACTGGATCGCCCACTGCGAGGCCTTCGTCCGGGGGCTCGGCCTCGAGTGGAACCCCCTCACCACCCAGATCGAGCCGCACGACTGGATGGCCGAGCTCTTCCACGCCGTGATGCGCTTCGACGCGGTGTGCCTGGATCTCGCCCGCGACCTCTGGGGCTACGTCTCGCTCGGCTACTTCCGGCAGCGCACCGCAGCCGGTGAGGTGGGCTCGTCCACCATGCCCCACAAGGTGAATCCCATCGACTTCGAGAACGCCGAGGGCAACCTCGGCGTCGCCGACGCGGTGCTCGGGCACCTCGCGGCGAAGCTCCCGATCTCGCGCTTTCAGCGGGACCTGTCGGACTCGACGGCGCTGCGCAACGTCGGCGTCGGGCTCGGCCACGCGCTGCACGCCTGGGGGTCGATCCTGCGCGGTCTTCGGCGCCTGGCGGTGGACGAGGAGGCGCTTCGCCGGGATCTCGAGGCGGCGCCCGAGGTGCTGGCCGAGGCGATCCAGACGGTGTTGCGCCGCCACGGTGTGGCGAAGCCCTACGAGCTGCTTCGGGACCTCACCCGGGGCCGCCGCGTCTCCCTGGAGGAGCTGCGCGAGCTCGTGCGGGGCCTCGACCTTCCGTCGGAGGCGAAGGACCGCCTGCTGGCCCTGCGCCCGGAGACCTACGTGGGCGAGGCCGGGGAGCTCGTGTCGCGTTATCTCGCCGGCGACGTCCGGCCGTCCCGCGGCGGCCGCTAGGCACCGCGAGCGCGCGGCCGGTCCCCGGGCGCTGGGGCGGCTCCGGGCTTCCGTCGCCCGGCTGTCCCCGGTGGCACGTCCGCGAAGTCCTCGCGCGTTGCCTCTCCGGAGGGTTCGGCCGGGAATCTGCCGGGTTCCTGCTCAAGCCTTGGGCGGGGACGACCGATGGGGCACGGGGCGGGCCGGGGCGTCGGGAGAACGGCGCTGGCGAGCCGGCAGGTCCGGCCGGGGTCGCGGGGCTTCCGTCCCCGGCTGCGTGGAACGGAGGGGCGTGTGAGCGGGATCTATCTGCCCACCGTGGAGGAGATCGGCACCCTGCTTCGGGACCTGGTGGGGGCGGAAGTCAAGGTGGAGGCCGGGTCGCCGCCGGGACTCGCGGCGGTGACCCGGGTGGGTGTCTACCTGACGCGGGACGATCGGATCGCCGCCGTGCTGGCCGCGGACGATCCGGCAGTCGTCGGACTCGGCGGCGCGCTGGCGATGACCTCGCCGAGCGCCGTGCAGGAGGCCCTGGCGGCGGGCGAGATCCCGGAGGAACTCGCGGGCGCCTTCTCGGAGGTGGCCAACATCGCCGCGAGCCTCATGTGTCGGGATGGCTACCCCCACGTCCGCCTCGACGCCGTCTACGCGCGCAAGGAGGCCCCGGTGAAGGCGAAGGGGACCCTCGGCGCCCCCCAGGCTCGGGTGGATTGCCGGGTCACCCTCGATGCCTACGTCGAGGGCGGGTGTTTCTCGTTTCTCGTCGCCAAGCTCGACTAGCGCGGCCGGGGGGGAAGATGGCCCGGGTCGTGGCCGTCGGGTCGGGGAAGGGAGGCGTCGGCAAGAGCGTCGTGGTGGCGGGACTGGCCTCGGTCCTGGCCCGAGCCGGTGCGAGGGTGGTGGCCGCCGATCTCGACGTGGGAGGTCCGAATCTCGCTGCGCTCTTCGGCCTCTTCGACCGGGCCACCGGGATCCAGGATTTCCTGGATCGCCGGATCCGGCGCCTCGAGGAGGCCCTGCTTCCCGTCGCGCCGCGACTCGCGGTCCTCGGCGGCACCGGCCAGCGGCTGGCGTCGGCCCACCTTTCCTTCCAGGCGAAGCGGCGGCTGCTCCGCGCGCTTCGCGGCCTCGATGCGGAGATCGTCCTCTTCGATGTGGGCGCCGGCTGCGGGCGGGACGCCCTCGACTTCTTCGCGGCGGCGGAGCTCGGAATCCTGGTCGCCACGCCGGAGCCGCCGTCCATTCTCGATGCGTTTCGCTTCCTGAAGCTGGCCGTGCTCCGGATGGAAAGCCGGCGATTCCACGCGCGGGATCCCCGCCGTCGGGAGATCGAGCGCGTCGACCTCGCGACCCTCGCGGAGTTGCGCGAACGCGTGGGGGAGCCGGTGCGGGACGGAGGGCGCGGGCCGGTTCGCCCACCGCTGGCGGTGGAGCTCCTGGCCAACCGGGCCACGGGCGGCGAGCCGACGCTCCTCCGTCTTCGCCAGACGGCCCGGCGCTTCCTGGGCGTGCCCCTTCCGCTCCTGGGTGCGATTCCCGACGATCCGAGCGTGCCCCGTTCGGTGCGGAGCTTCCTGCCCGTCACGGAGTTCGAACCCCGCTCCCCTGCCGCGGTGGCCCTCGCCGCGGTGGGGCACCTGCTGGGGGGCCGCCTTCGACGGGCGGACCTCGGGGCACCTCCTCCCTCGCCGGCACTCTCGGCCTGAGCCCCGGCCGATCGCACCGGGGTGGGGTCATGCGCCGGCTGCGTCCCGCGGGAGGGCGCGTTCCCGGCGGATCCGACGGGTCGTTCCGCGGGGAAACGCCGGCGGAGGACCGGGCCGCCTCCGCGAGGCCGTGGTTCCCGCACCCCCGGGCCGGACCGAAGGAATCCCCGGTGGGCCGGCTAGCTTCGCTCCGCTTCGCCGCTGCCCCCGGCGCCGGGGAAGGGGAATTCGAGCGCCCGTCCCACGGCCTCGAACTCCACGTGGGCCTCGCTGACGACGTGGAGCGCCGTGGCGGCGTCGAGGGAAAGGAGGGCGGCGGCCTCGAGATCGAGCCGATACGCCATGGCGTCGAGGCCCGAGCTCGACATGGTGCGCGCGAGCACGT
>JALSIO010000753.1 GCA_026989995.1 Myxococcales bacterium | reverse complement strand
AGGGAGACGGTCGCGATCGGCTCCTCGCGGCCGGGCTCGGCCCGGGCGAGCTCGAGCTCGCAGCGCGCCGCCACCCGCACGGGGTGGAGCGGCAGCGGAGAGAAGACCAGCCCGAACAGGGCGTGGCCCCGGGCGACGGAGCGAAGGCGCTCCTCGTCGGGAAGCTCGGAGGCGTCGAGGAGGAGCCGGTAGCGGCCCACGTAGTGCGGGGGCAGTTCCGAGGCGCGGGCCGCGTAGGCACCGGGATTCGTGGGGTCGAGCCCGCGGAGTACGCGGAGGGCGGGCCCGGCCGGGGCGAAGGGCCCGGCCGGCACGACCGGCGCGAGCACCCGGTGGGCCCGCGTGCGGGTGGTTGCGAGCGCACCCCTCGCGACCCGCCACCCGAGTCGTGGAGCGTCGAAGTCGAGCTCGCCGGTGAACACGAGCGGGAGGTCGAGGGCGTCGGAAACGGCGGGCTCCACCGGGCGCACGCGGGGGGCGCCGAGCGGGAAGCCGATGCATCCGGTCGGCAGCGTGCCGAGAAGCAGGAGTGCTGCGAGTCGGACGGCGTGATGCAAGCGCCCTCCCCGGGGACGCGCGGTGGCGGTCGCCGGCCCCGGCGGTGGGTGGCGCCGCGGCGCAGCTACGTGACGGGTTGGGGCGCGGCCGGCGGTTCCGGCGGTTCGAGGACGAGCAGGAGCCCCCCCTCGGGCGCGGGCTCGACCCGCACGCGGCCCGGGAGGGCGAGTCCACGCCCGTCGCAGCTGCGTCCCGTGCGCAGGTCGAAGCGGTAGCCATGCCAGGGGCAGGTGAGCACACCCTCCGGGGCCCGCTCCTCCGCGAGCGGAGCACCCTGGTGGGGGCAGCGGGCGACATGGGCCACCGGGCGCCCCTCGATCCAGTCGACGCGGACCGGCTCGCCGGCGAGCTCCACCACCAACGGAGCCGGCGGGTCCAGCCGCTCGGCGGGCACGAGGAGTCGGGCGGGGGGCCCCGGCGCCCCGCGGAGGCCGCGGTCGAGCACCTCCTGGCGGCGGCGCATCATGGCCTCGTCCTCGTCCCAGAGCCGGCCGTAGAGGCGGAGGTAGAAGGCCCCGAGTGCCGGCCCGGCCGAGGCCGGCACCCCGGGCACGTCGAAGCGCACGCAGATGGAGGTCCGGTGCCCACCCCGCGGCAGGAGCGTGGTCGTGATCACGGTTCCCTCGCCGGGGCCCGCCACGGTGCGCGTCGTGTAGCGCAAGGCGTCGCGCTCGAGGGCGACCTCGATCACGGGCTCCGGGGCCGGACCCTCCGGAACCCGGAGGCGGACCCGCGCCGTCCAGCCCTCCCGGGAGCGCGAGAGCAGCTCCACGCCGGCAAAGGCATGGGCGTGGAGCCAGGGGAGGTGTTCCCAGTCGAGGACGTTCTCGAAGATGCGCTCGACCGAGGCGTGGATGGTGCGCTCGAGGGTGGCCACCCGCATCAGACGATCCTGGTGTCCCGGTCGCCCCAGTAGCGGTCCTTGAGCAGCCGCTTGTAGAGCTTCCCGGTGGGATGCCGCGGGAGTTCGTCGACGAAGTCCACGCTGCGGGGGCACTTGAGGGGGGAGAGGCGCTCGCGGCACCACGCGATCAGCTCCTCTTCGAGCTCGGGCCCGGCCCCGGCTGGGTCGAGGAGCTGCACCACTGCCTTGACCTCCTCGCCGAATTCCTCGTTGGGCACGCCGATGACGGCGACGTCGGCCACCTTCGGGTGGAGGACGAGGACGTTCTCGGTCTCCTGGGGGTAGATGTTGACACCGCCGGAGATGATCATGTGGGCCTTGCGGTCGGTCAGGTAGAGATAGCCCTCCTCGTCGACGTAGCCGACATCGCCGAGGGTCGACCAGCCGCGCTCGTCGTAGGCGCTGCGGGTCTTCTCCGGGTCGTTGTGGTACTCGAATCGCGCACCGCCGCTGAAGTAGACGGTGCCCTCCCGGCCCGGCGGAAGCTCGCGCCCATCGTCGTCCACGATGTGCACCGCGCCGCGCAGCGGCCTTCCCACCGAGCCCTTGTGCGCCAGCCACTCCTCGGAGGTGATCGCCGTAAAGCCGTTGCCCTCCGTGCCCGCGTAGTACTCGTGGAGGATCGGCCCCCACCACGCGATCATCTGCTCCTTCACGGGGATCGGGCAGGGCGCCGCGGCGTGGATGGCGACCCGCAGGCTCGAGAGATCGAAGCGGGCGCGCTCCTCCTCGGGGAGCTTCAGCATGCGAATGAACATGGTGGGAACCCACTGGCTGTGGGTCACGCGGTGCCGCTCGATGAGCTCGAGGGCGAGGCGCGCGTCGAACTTTTCCATCACCACACAGGTTCCACCGAGGCGGAGCACCGACATGCAGAACCGCAGGGGGGCCGCGTGGTAGAGCGGTGCCGGCGAGAGGTAGACCGTCTCCTCGTCCATGCCGTAGAGCGCCCCCATCATGGCGAAGAGCGCCGGGGGCGTGCCGGCCGGCTGCCCCGAGAGCGGGACGCGCACGCCCTTGGGACGCCCGGTGGTTCCGGAGGAGTAGAGCATGTCCTGGCCTTCCATCTCGGGGCGCGGCAGCTCCGGCGGAAGCCCGTCCACGACCTCTTCGTAGGACTCGTAGCCCGGAATCCCACCGGAGAGCGCGAGCCGCGTCTCCACCGCGGGCATCTGCTCCGCGAGCTCCGAGGCCACGTCTGCGAGGGCCCGCGAGGTGACGAAGGCGCGGGCACCGCAGTCGCCCACGATGTAGGCGACCTCCGGTGCGGTCAGCCGGGAGCTGATCGGCGTGTAGTAGAGGCCCGAGCGCTGCGCAGCCCAGCACACCTCGAAGTAGCGGGGGTGGTTTTCGAGGCAGAGGGCCATGGCGTCGCCGTCGCGCAGGCCCCGCTCGTGGAGCAGGCGGGCGAGCCGGAGGGAGCCCCGGTCGAGCTCGCCATAGGTGATCACCCGTCCGCCGGGCTCGAAGATGGCGGCGGGCTTGTCGGGATTCTTCTCGGCGTGGACGGCGGGGTGCATGGATTCTCCCGATCGATGCGGCGTCGTATCCGCTCCGCGGCGGGCACCGGGCCCGGCTCGGGGGCTCGCGCATCATAGCCGAGGGCGGAGAGGTCGTAGCGCATCGCGGCGTCGATTCCGGCGCCGTCGGGCCCTCCGAAGGGCCCCGGGTAGCCCGCCGCGGCCCACGACGCCGGATGTGCGTAGTAGACCAGGGTGCAGAAGGCCTTGAGCCCGCGAAAGAGTCCGCGCTTCCACGCGAAGCGGGAATCCCGCAGGCCGCGCAGCAGCGCTTCCCGTTGCGCGGGTGCCAGCGCCGTGAAGGGTCGCAGCCGCGGAGTGAGCGGCCAGATGCCGAGCTCGAGGAGCCAGAGCGCGCCGCGAAGGGCCGGTGCCCGGTCCGGAAGCGCGGCGAGCCAGCGGTCGGCGACCTCGGCGGGGTCGAGGGCACCCGCCGCGATGCGCGCCCCGGCGGCGGGTCCGGCGAGGGCGGCGACGGCAGCCCGCAGGACCCGGGCCTCGCGGGGTGCGAGGACCCCCGCGCGGGCCTTCCCTCCGCCCTCCGCGCACGCCCCGAGAGCGCCCGGCGCGAGCGCCGCGGCCGCGCCTGCGAGGCGCAGGAAGCCGCGGCGGTCGAGTCGGGCGAGGGCCCGCTCCGCGGCGGGCGGAGGCATCGCGATCACGCGTGGCCCTCCGCCACCGCCTGCTCGGCGACCCGCAGCGCGTTGGCGGTGATGGTCACCTGCGGGTTCACGCCGAGGTTGCCGGGCAGTCCCGACGCGTCGGCGACGAGAAGGCCGCGCACGCCCCGCACCGTGCCGTCCGGCCGGCAGGGGCCGAGCCGCACGGAGCCGGCGAGGGAGGCCCCGCCGAAGAGGTGGACTGCGTAGAGCGAGCCCATCGCCATGGGGTCGAGGGTGCGGGCCTCGAAGGCGGCGAGGTCGCGCTCGCCGCGGATCGGAGCGAGGCCCTCGACCGGGAGCAGCACCTCGACGGCGCCGGCGGCGAGGTAGATGCGTGCCGCCGCGGCGAGTCCCGCGCGGAGGCGGGCGAGGTCTCCGGCGTGGGGCGCGAGCTCGAGGGTGCCATCCCGGCGAAAGTGCCCGGTGCGGTGGTCGCGGAGCAGGACCAGACACCGCGCGAGGTGGGGCAGCGCGCGCATGCGCGCCTCGTGCTCCTCACCGAGACCGGGCAGGGCCGGCGCCGCGAGGGCCGGATGCCCGGCGCAGCTCTCCACCACGAAGCCGGGTCCCGGTCCGCCGTCCACGTCGGAGAAGGCAGTCACCGCGAAGCCCATGGTGGGGCCGTAGTAGGCATGCACCGGCTCCCGGAAGCGCGCGGCGAGCTGCACGCTCGTGTGGACCTGCACCCCCCGACCGAGCCCGGGCGCCTCGACGCCGCTCGCGATCAGCAGGGGTGCCGTGCCGAGCACGCCGGCGGCGAGCACCACGGCGCGCGGGCGGACGCGAACGCGGCGGGGCGCCTCCTCCCCGGGCCCCCGCTGGTGCACCTCGAGCTCCCGGACGCGGCCGCCCTCCACCCGCACCCGCGTCACCCGGGCGCCGGCGGCGATCCGGGCGCCGGCGGCCTCGGCGCGGGGAAGCAGCCGGCGGAGCGCCGACTGCTTGGCGCCGGTGGGGCAGCCGAGATTGCAGAGGCCGAGCCGGGAACAACCCTCCACGTTCCGGGGTACCGGGCCGGCGGCGAGCCCGAGGCGGTGCGCCCCGAGCTCGAGCAGGAAGGCGTTCCGGGAGAGGTGGGGGCGGCCGGTGGGGCGGGCGCCGAGCTCGGCCCACGCCCGCTCGACGAAGGGAGCGAGGGCGTGCGGAGCGAGCTCGGAAAGCGCGCGCTCGCGGTGCCATCGGGCGAGGATCTCCGGTGGCGGGCGCCAGCAGAGCGCATCGTTGACCACCGTGGAGCCGCCCACGCAGTGCCCCGCGTAGAGGTCGAGGTGGCGGTCGGCAGTGGTGGAGGCGCGCAGGAGCCGGGGAAGCATCTCGGCCTCCACCCCGCTGAACTCCGGGGTCCCCACGCGCGGGCCGGCCTCGAGCACGAGCACCTCGCGTCCGGCGCGGGCGAGCGCGAGCGCGGCCGCGGCCCCGCCGGCACCCGAGCCCACCACCGCCACCTCCACCGGATACTCCGAGGGCAGCCGCGCGTCGGCGCGGGCGTCAGGCACCGGGCGGCGGGAAGAGGGCGTCGATGCGGGCGAGCGCCTCCTCGGGAAGCTGGACGCCCGAGGCCCGGGCGTTCTCCTCGACCTGCTCCGGCCGGGTGGCTCCCACGAGTGCCGTGGCGACGTCGGCGTGCCGGAGGCACCAGGAGAGGGCGAGCTGTGCAGGCGTGAGGCCGAGCTCGGCGGCCAGTGGCAGGAGCTGCTCGACGCGTTCGAGGACCCCGGGCTCGAGATAGGCCTCCAGGAAGCGCCCGGCCACCGGATCCGCGGCACGGGTTCCGGGCGGTCGCCGGCCGCCCCGGTACTTGCCGGTGAGCACGCCTTGGGCGAGCGGGCTGAAGGCGATCTGGGACAGGCCCTCCTCGGAGCAGACCGGCAGCACCTCCGCCTCGATGGAGCGGCGGAGGATCGAGTAGGGCGGCTGGTTGGAGACCGGTCGGACGCCGCCCCGCGCCTCGGCGAGCCGGCAGGCCGCCACGATGCGGTGGGGCTCGAAGAGGGAGACCCCCCAGTAGAGGACCTTGCCCTGCCGCACGAGGTCCCGGTAGGTGTCGACCGTCTCCTCGAGCGGGGTCGCCGGGTCGGGGCGGTGGCACTGGTGCAGGTCCAGGTAGTCGGTGCCGAGGCGGCGGAGGGATCCCTCGACGCTCTCGCGGAGGTGCTTGCGCGACAGCCCGCGGTCGTTCGGATCCTCGGACATGGGAAAGAAGCACTTGGTGGCGAGGACGAGGTGGTGCCGGGGGAGGTCCCGGATGGCGCGCCCGAGCGACTCCTCCGCCGCTCCCCGGGCGTAGACGTCCGCCGTGTCGAAGAGGTTGATTCCGAGGTCGAAGGCCCGGTGCACGATGGCGCGCACCGCGGCGTCATCGACCGCGGAGCCGAAGGTGAGCCAGGACCCGAGGGAGATCTCGCTGACCCGGAGGCCGCTGCGCCCGAGACGCCGGTACTCCACGCGGCCATCGTAGCAGGGCCCGGTCCGGTGGCGGGTCCTGCCGCCCGCTGCCCCGCTTGCTGCCCCGACGCGACCCCGCCACACTCGGGCCATGCTCTCCCTCGCCTCGTCCACCGGGCGGACGTGGCTGGCCCGGGTCGAGGGGGCGCTGCCGGAGCTCCTGCTGGACCACGCCCATCTGGAGCGCAAGGCCGCCGCCACCGCGCTGCACCTGCTCGGGCAGTACCCCCACCACCGCTTCCTCCAGGAACCGCTCGCGGAGGTGGCGCGGGAGGAGCTCGCGCACTTCGAGCTGATGCTCCGCGTGCTCGCCGAGCGGCACATTCCCTTCCGGCCCCAGTCCCCGAGCCCCTACATGCGGTCGCTGCTCGCGCTCCGCCGCTCCCGCGAACCCGAGCGGCTGGTCGACCGCCTGCTGTGCTGCGCACTGGTGGAGGCGAGGAGCTGCGAGCGCTTTCGCCTGCTCTCCGAGTCCCTGGCCGACGCCGAGCTCGCGGCCCTCTACCGCGGACTGCTCGCATCGGAGGCCCGGCACCACGGCCTCTACCTCGAGCTGGCCTCCCGCCTGGCTCCGGAGGACGCCCTCCGGGCACGGCTGGGGGAGCTCGCCCGGGCGGAGGCGGCGATCCTCCGCGAGGCCCCGCCCCGGGTCCGGATGCACTGCTGATGCGGACCGGCGCGGGAGCGGGCAGCGCGCCTTCCGGCGCAGGAGGATGGAGTCGATGGAGCAGCCGAAGGGAGGCGGAGCGGGCACGCGGGGCGCGGTCCGCAGCCGACGGATCCCGCTCGGCGATCTCGCGATCGCCCTCGACGAGGCGGGCACCGGATCCCGCGCGCTCGTCCTCGTCCACGGCTTCACCGGCCACCGGCAGGACTTCGCGGAGCACCTCCCTGCCCTCGGCGAGCTCGGCTGGACTGTCGCGCCGGACCTGCGGGGCCACGGCGAGTCCACCAACACCGGGCGCGAGGAGGACTACCGGCTGGAGCGGCTCGCCGGGGACCTGCTCCGGCTGCTCGACGCGCTCGGGGCGGAACGCTTCGATCTCCTCGGGCATTCGATGGGGGGCATGGTCGCCCTGCGGCTGGCGCTCGCCCGTCCGGAGCGGGTCGCCTCGCTGATCCTCATGGACACGGCCCCCGGTCCGCTTCGGGACCTCCCGCTCGAGACCTTCCGCCTCGCGTGGCGCGTGGCGCGGGAGGCGGGGATGGAGAGCCTGCAGCGGATGGCGCAGGCACGGGCGGCCGAGGATCCGACGCGCACGGCGGCCGACCGGCGCCTCGAGCGCGAGCGGGGGCCGGCGTGGTATTGGGCGCGTCACCGCCGGCGCTTCCTGGCCATGGACCCGGTGGCCTATGCGGAGCTCGGGCGCGAGATCGTCGAGCAGGAGAGCCTGGTTCCGCGCCTGCCGGAGATCCGCTGCCCCAGCCTGGTGCTGGTGGGCGAGGAGGACCGCTCCTTCGTCGAGCCGGCCCGGGTGATGGCCGCGGCCCTTCCGGACGCGGCGCTGGTCGTGATCCCCGGTGCGGGCCATCAGCCCCAATTCGAGGCGCCGTCCGCGTGGTTCGCGGCCGTCCGCGATCATCTCCGGCGGGTGCGCCCGGCCGGGGGAGAGGTCGCGACGGCGACGCGTTGACACGGGGCCCGGGCGTGGCCTACAAAGGTCGGCGGCAGGCGTCAGGGAAGGCGGTGAGAATCCGCCGCGGACGCGCCGCCGTGAGCGACCCCGCGGGAGCACGACTCCCGGACGGCACGAAGAGGAGTCACTGGCCGCAGGAGAGGAGGACCGTGCGTTCCGCGATGCGGGCGCGAGGGTCCCGACTCCGGGAGGGAACGCGCCGAGGCGCGCGACTCCGCCGGCTGGGAAGGCTCGTGCCGGTCGTCGCAAGCCGGAAGACCTGCCTGCCGCAGCCGGGTTCGTCTGTCGCGCGGAACGAGACGGGCCCCCGGGAATCGGAACGCGGGCAGCCGCCGGAAGGCGGCCGCAGACGGAGCGCGCATGCGACGAGCGCGTGCGGAGGCCGACGCGCCCCCCGCCTGGGGGGTCGGGTGCGGTGCGGCACCGAATCGGTGCACCCGCCGGCTCCGGGCCGGCCTCCTGCTCCTTTTCGTCTGGGCCGGAGGCGCCGCGGCCGGGGATCTCGACTCCTACGGCGCGAGCGCGAAGCGCTTCGACCTTCCGCCGATCACGGAGAGCTTCCTCGCCGCGGTCGAGGTCTTCCCGGAGACCGGCCTCCTCGCGGGCAACTTCGAGCTCGCGGGGCGCGCGCTCGTGCTCGTGGACCGCGACCTCTACCTGCAGCGAGCGCGGGGCTCGAGCAGCTTCGTCCGTGTGGCGTGGCTCGCCGATCCGGTGGACCCCTCCTTCGTCCGGATCTCGCCGGACGGCAGCCGCATCGCGCTCGGCCTCGGCTTCGCCCGCGACCTGCTCGTGCTTCCGACCTCCATCCTCGACCCGGTGGCGCCGCCGCTGCTCGACGCCCATCCCCAGGTGGACCGCTTCGCGGTGGGGTACTTCGACGCGGCGTGGCTCGACGGCACATCCAAGCTCGTGCTGAGCGCCTTCACCGGGGTGTCGCTCCTCGACCTGGAGGGCGGCGGCGCCCCCGTGCCGCTCGTGACCGGAGGACCCCTCGACGCGGCGGGCTCGGGCGGCGTGGCCGTGGTCCACCGGCCGGGCTCGGCGACCGACGGGGCGCTCCTCGTGGGCATCGGCTTCGACCCCGCCACAGGCCGGACCGGGGAGATCCGCGCCTTCTCCGCCGTCGAGCTGGCCGCGGCCATCGCCGCGGGCACACCGCTCGACTTCGAGGCCGGAGCCCTGGTCGCGGAGCGGGTGCTGAGCGCGAACAGCCTCGCAGTGGATCCGGCCGGGAACCTGGTGGTCGGCGGGGGAGACTTCCTCTCGGCGGACCCGGACGAGAGCGGATACGCGGCCCTCGTGGCGGCGGAGGTCCTCGAGAGGGCGCTCGCCGGTGCCGGTGGCCCGGTGGACGAGTCGGACCCGGGCGAATACCGGGAGCTCGCACCGGATCCGTGCGGCGACGACGCGGCCACGGGAGCGCTGGTGGCCCCCACCGGGCCGGCGGTGGGCGTGATGTTCAACCCGAACGAGGGCCGGCCGTGCCAGGCCCCGGCTTCGGACCTCTGGCTTCCCGGCACCCGGCCGGCGGTGACGCTCCTTGCCGCCGAGGGCGCCTCGGACGGCGACGGCGACGGCATCCCCGATCTGCTCGACAATGCTGCGGCGACCTTCAACCCGGACCAGCGCGACTCGGACGGCGATGGATACGCGGATGTGGCCGACGCCGATCTCGACGGCGACGGGCGGGTCGGCCTCCGGGACTTCTTCGAGCGCTTCCGCCCCTGCATCGGCCTCGACCCGTCCACCTCGCCCGGCTGTGCAGCCGCGGACTTCGACGGGGACGGCACGGTCGGGCTCCGGGACTTCTTCACCACCTTCCGCCCGCGATTCGGGAGCGAGGAGCCCTTCGAGTAGCCGGGCGGGGCTGCGGGCGGCGGCCCGCGAGGAGGGAGAGCGATGCGCAGGATTCTTCGGGCACTCAGGCGGGATCGCCGGGGGGTGACGGCGGTGGAGTACGCGCTCATCGCCGGGCTCGTGGGGGCGGTGCTGCTCGTCGCCGTGGGGACCTTCGGCGACCGGGTCCAGGACCTGTTCGGCGCCATGAGCGATCGGGTCGAACAGACCCGCGACCGCATCGCCCAGAGCCGGGACGGCCGCTAGCCCGTGGTGGCCGGTCGCAGGGGCACCGGCCGGCGCGCGGAGCGGGGCGCCGCGGCGCTCGAGTTCGCGCTCACGGTGCCCGTGGTCCTCGCCCTCCTGCTCGGCGGCCTCGACTACGGCTTCTACCTGCTCGAGCGCATCGTGCTGACCCAGGCCGTGGGAGAGGGGGCTCGGGCGGCGGCGCTTGCCCGGCCCTGGCGTGGGGAGGATCCGGCCCGGGCCGCACGGGAGGCCGTGCGCGCCGCCTTCTGGCCCCGGGATCTTCCCGCGGACCTCGTCCGGGTGGAGCGGCTTGCCCCGGATCC
>JALSIO010000752.1 GCA_026989995.1 Myxococcales bacterium | reverse complement strand
CGTCGCGGTGGACAACGGAGACAACACCCTGGCCGGCGCCATCCCCGCGGGCCCGGTGGACTGGGCGATCAACGGGTACGCGGGTCCCGGCGGGGCGGGACCCGCGGACCCGAGCAACGGCCCGATCAACAGCCTCTTCCGCGGTGGCAACGGCGACGGGTCGAGCATCACGCTCACGATCGGCCCGGTGCAGCAGAACGGCAACCTCTTCACGGTGGACTTCACGTTGGAGCTCGTCTCCGACGGCCTGATCCACTGGTACACCCTCGGCCAGCCGGACAGCCCGGTCTCCAACTTCGAGCTCACGGGCCGCTTCTTCGCTTCGGGCACGCTCACCTACGATGCGGCGGGCCCGGGGGAGACCAGCACCAACCTGATCGACTTCTACGGCGGAAGCGTGACCCTCGAGGCCGAGGTGATCTGCGGGGACCGCTTCGTGTCCGGCTCGGGAGACGACTTCCCGGCCGGGATCCCGAACAACTGCCGGAACGCGGGGGCTCCCTGCCGGACCCTCCAGCGAACGGTGGAGATCTCCTGCCCCGGCGACGCGATCCACGTGGATCCGGGTCTCTACGCGGAATCGGTCGTGATCGATCGCCCCGTCAAGCTGATCGCGACGTCGCCGGCGACCGAGGCCAACGCGGGGAACACCGCTGCCCAGGCGGTGATCGACGGCAGTGGGGCCGTGGACACCGTCTTCGTTGCCGACGGGGTCGACGGCGTGGTGATCCGCGGCTTCGAGATCACCAACCCCACGCACGCCGGCGCGAACTCGGGCCCGGCGGGAATCCGCGTGCAGTCCGACGACGCCGGGGGTGCCACGGTGGACGTGGTGATCGAGGACAACGTGGTGCACGCCGTCTCGGATCCGGCGCGGACCCAGGCGCAGTTCGGCGAGGTGGGCATTCTCGCGTTCAACATCGGCGCGGGCAGTGCGATTCGCGGCAACACCATCTTCGACCTGGCCGACGCCGAGCCGCCCGCCTCCACCGGGGAGTCGCCCGGCTCCGGCCGCGCCCAGGGGATCCTGGTCAAGTCCTCCAACGGCACGGCCGGGGGTGTCCTGATCGAGGACAACGTCATCCACGACGTGCAGGACGTCGGCATCCGGTGGAACAGCGTGAGCGGGGTGCCCTCGGCCACGATCCGGGGGAACACGATCCGGAACGTGGGCTCGCCGGGGACGGGTTTCCTTTCGGGGATCGCCATCGACCACCTCGGCGGAGGGACGGTCGAGGACAACGCCATCCGGGACGTGACCGGGGGCTTCGGTCTCGGGATCCAGGTGAGCGGGGCCTCGCTGGTGCGCGGCAACGACCTGCGGAACATCGCCGGGGGCAACGGTGGGGCGCCGACGCCCTTCCCGGGGGCGGCGATCCTGGTGAACACCGATGGGGCGACGCTCCAGGACAACTTCATCGACGGCAATGCGCTCGGCATCGTGGTGGGCTCCGGGGTCGCGGCGGGGACCACGGCGACGAACAACTGCATCCAGGGGAACCCGGGCGGTGGGCTGGTCAATGCCAGCGCGGCGACCGTCGACGCGACGAACAACTGGTGGGGGAGCCCCTCGGGCCCCGGCGGAGAGGGGCCCGGGACCGGGGACGCCATCCTCAACGCGGGCGGGGGCTCGATCACCGCGGTGCCCTTCCTGACGGCGCCGGCGTGCGCGGAATTCGCGGAACTGCGTCTGAGCCGGGCGAGGCTGTCGGCGAACCGGAGCACGAACCCGGCGGCGCCGCGCGGCCGGATCGTGGTCAAGGGCGATTTCGAGGTGGACCTCGCGACCGGAGGCTTCGACCCGAGCGCGGGGGTCGCGGTGCGGGTCACGGATGGCCTCGCCCTCGACACCGACGCCCTCCCGACGCCGCCGGGCTTCGCGGCCTCCGACTGCCAGGTGCGGGTGCACGCGCCCACGGGCGTGCCGAACCGCATCTTCTGCCGCACGCCGGATCGCTCGCAGCGGCTGGTGATCCGGGCGCTCCGGCCCTACGTGCCGGGCGGGATGCAGGCCTACCGCTTCGTGCTGAGCCTGGTGCGGCTGGACATCCCGGCGCCTTTCGGCGCGCCGATCGCCCTCGAGCTCCGGGAGGCCGGCGGGATCTTCCTGGGAACCATCGACACGAACTGCCGGAGCACGGTCTCGAGCCTGACCTGCCGCAACTAGTCCGATCCGCCGGGCCGGGGCACGTGGCGCGCGCCCCGGCCCGGCGGGAGCGGCGGCTACGCGCCGGCGCCGAGGGCCTTGCGCACGCCGGCGATCGCGCCGCGGTAGACGCCCTCGATCAGGGAGCGGGCCCGGTCGTCGTCGAGTCCCACCGGCTCGAAGCGGCTCCCCCAGTCGATCCGGCACCCCTCGCCGTCCTCGCGAACCTCGATGGTGGCGAGGTAGTTCTTCACCGGGATCGGGCCGCTCACAATGGAGTACGAAAGCCGCCTTGCGGCCGGGTCCAGCGATTCGAGGCGCTCCTCCAGGGTGGAGCCGCCCGGGAGGGTGAGGGTGCGCACCGCGCCCACGCCCTCGCCGCGGACCTCGCAGCGCTCGATGCCGGGGCTGTAGCGCGCCACACCCCCGAAGTCGGCGAGCAGCCCCCACACGGAATCCGCCGGGGCGGCCACCTGTTCGCTCACCTGGACCTCGACCACGGGACCCTCCTTCCAGCTATCCGGGACCGTCCGGGGCCCGTTCCGATCGCCTGCGTTCGAACCGCCCCCCTCCGGACCCTTCTCGCTCGCAGCGCGCTCCTCCGGAGCGCTCCCCTCCGGACGGCCCTCGCCCGGACGGCCGGGATCGGGAAGGAGCCCACCCGGCTCCCGCACGGCGCTGCCGGGCGGGATGGGCGGGCCGCTGGGGCGGTCGGCCGCGGCGGATGATTCCACGCCCGCAGCCCGGCTGCCACCGGAGGCGGCTCCGGCCGTGCCCCCGGTCGGGGCGGCGCCCGCCGCGCTTCGTGCCCGGGCCGCGCTGGGCCGCCGCGTTGCCGGCGCCCCGCTCGCGAGCGCGAGGGAGGCGCCCGGGCCCTCGCGACCGAGGGTGCGCACGTCGGGCGCGCCGAGTCGGGCGGCGTCCGCCGTGTGGTCGTCGGGCATCCGATTGGATTCGCGCTCGGCCCGCACCCGGGCCTCGTAGTGGACGATCTCCCGCTCGCGCGTGGCCTCGTCCCAGCCGAGGACCTCGCCCACGAGCTGTGCGACGGCGGGCGCGGCCTCCATCCCCCGGTCGGCGGTCTCGATGGAGATGCGGGTCCGCCGGGTGAGGACGTCGTCGAGGTGGAGCGCGCCTTCGAAGGCAGCGGCGTACACGATCTCCGCCCGCAGGTAGCCGCCCCCTCCGGGCAGGGGCTCGCCGAGCTCGGGGCGCTCGCGGATCAGCGCGAGTAGCTCCCGGATGCGGGTCCCGTATCGGCGGAGCAGGCGCTCGACCTGCTCGAGGGGGAGTCCCGATCCACGGGCCAGCTCCGCGCGGCGCGGCCAGAGGCCCGGGAAGCCGGCCCCCCCGAGCAGCGGAATCCGGTGGGTGCAGGAGGGGGGCACGGAGCGCCCGAGGCCCCGGGCGGCCACATCGACCGCGTCGCGGGCCATCACCCGGTACGTGGTGTACTTCCCGCCGGCGACGGTGACGAGGCCGGAGACGGACTCCGAGACCGCGTGCTCGCGGCTCAGCTTCGAGGTGTCCTCGCTCTCCCCCGAAAGAAGCGGCCGCAGGCCGGCGTAGACCCCCTCGATGTCGTCGCGGGAGATGGGCCGGGCCAGCGCCCGGTTCACGCGCTCGAGCAGGTAGTCGATGTCCCGCGCACTCGCCGCGGGGTGGGCGAGGTCGAGGTTCCAGTCGGTGTCGGTGGTTCCGATGATCCAGTGCCCGTCCCAGGGGATCACGAAGAGCACGCTTCGCTCGGTGCGGAGGATGAGGCCGGAGTCGCCCGGGATGCGGTCCCGCGGGACGACGAGGTGGATGCCCTTGGAGGCGCGGACCCGGATCCTCCCGCGCCCGCCCATGCCCTGTACCCGGTCGGTCCAGACCCCGGTGGCGTTGATCACCCGCTGCGCCCGGACCTCCACCTCGGCGCCGCTCTCGAGGCAGCGCACCCGCAGCCCGGTGACGCGGGCGCCGGACTTCTCGAGTCCGACCACGCGGGCCGAGGAGAGCGCGAGCGCGCCGAAGCAGGCCGCCGTCCGCACCAGCGTGAGGGTGTGGCGGGCGTCGTCCACCTGGGCGTCGTAGTACAGGATGGCGCCGCAGAGGGATTCGGGGGCGAGACCGGGGAAGCGCCGCAGCGCGGCTCGGCGGGAGAGGTGCCGGTGGCGCGGCAGCGCGCGCCGGCCCGCGAGCAGGTCATAGAGCAGCATGCCGGTTCCGACGTAGAGCCGCTCGAGGACCGGCGTGCGCAGCGGGTAGAGGAAGGGCACCGGGCGGACCAGGTGGGGACAGAGCCGGTCGAGCATCCGCGTCTGCTCGCGGAGCGCCTCCCGCACCAGGCCGAACTCGAGCTGCTCCAGGTACCGCACGCCGCCGTGGATCAGCTTGCTCGAGCGGCTGCTCGTTCCCGCTGCCCAGTCCCGCTGCTCGAGCAGCGCCACCTCGAGCCCGCGGGTGGCCGCGTCGAGCGCCGCCCCGGCGCCGGTGACGCCTCCGCCGACGACGACCACGTCGAAGTCGCGGCGGCCGAGCTCGGCGAGCGCGCGCTCCCGGGCCGCCGGGTCGAGTCGGGAGGGATCGGGCGCGCGCAAGGGGCCTCCTCGTGGACGCGGCGCCGGTGGCGGGGCGGGCGGCATCCCCCACTTGGGCTCACGGCTCCCCGCCGGGCCGGGGCGGCCCCGGCTCGGGCCGCGGGCGCGGCGGCCACCGGACGGCCGTAGGATGACGGCTCCTGAGCCCGTTGCCTCCCTCCCGCTGGCCCGGTCCCCCGTTTTGCCCTAGTTTCGCCCACCCATGGCGGCCGCCCGGATCGCTCCGCCGGTCCTCGCGGGTCCCACCGGCCCGTTCCCGCTCGAGGGCTTCCACCCGGCGGTGCGCACTTGGTTTGCGCGGCGCTTTCCGGACGGGCCCACGGAGCCCCAGGCGCACGGCTGGCCCCTCATCGCCGGAGGGCGGGACACGCTCATCGCCGCGCCCACCGGCTCCGGCAAGACCCTCGCCGCCTTCCTGGTGTGCATCGATCGCCTCTGGCGGCGGCACGCCGAGCGTGGCGCGGTTCCGGAGCGGGTCGAGGTCGTCTACGTCTCGCCCCTGAAGGCACTCGCCGCCGACATCCGCGAGAACCTCGAGCGGCCGCTTCGCGAGATCGCAGACGTGGCCCTCGAACTCGGCCTCCCCTCGCCGGAGCTCCGGGTTGCGCTTCGCACCGGCGACACGCCGGCCGCCGACCGCAGCCGCATGCTGCGGCAGCCGCCGCATTTCCTGGTGACGACACCCGAGTCGCTCTTCCTGCTGCTCACGGCGGAACGCAGCCGCGAGATCCTCCGGGGCGTGCGCACGGTGATCGTCGACGAGATCCATGCCGTGGCCGGAGACAAGCGCGGTGCCCACCTCGCCGTGACCGTCGAGCGGCTTGCGGCGCTCGCCCGGGGCCGGCTCCAGCGGGTCGGCCTCTCGGCCACCCAGAAGCCGCTCGACGAGATCGGCGAGCTCCTCGCGGGCTTCGAGGTCGCCGAGGATCTGCCGCTTCTCGCGGGCGGGGCGACGGCCGGGGAAGGGGAGGCCAGGGCCCGAGCCCGGCCTGTTGCCCGCCCGTGCTCGATCGTGGACCTCGGCCACCGGCGCGAGCTCGATCTCGCCCTCGAAGTACCCGGCTCGGCCCTCGAGGCGGTGTGCTCCCACGAGCAGTGGGACGAGATCCTCGACCGGATCGCCGGCCACGTGCGCGCGCACCGCACCACCCTCGTCTTCGTGAACACCCGCCGGCTCGCCGAGCGCCTCGCGCACCTGCTCGCCGAGCGCCTCGGGCAGGGCGCGGTCGCGGCCCATCACGGGAGCCTCTCCCGCGAGCGCCGTCTGCGGGTGGAGGCGCGGCTCCGCGGCGGTGAGCTCCGTGCGCTGGTGGCGACCGCCTCGCTCGAGCTCGGCATCGACATCGGGCCCGTCGAGCTCGTCTGCCAGGTCGGCTCGCCCCGGCGCATCGCCACCTTCCTGCAGCGGGTCGGGCGTTCGGGACATGCGCGGGCGGCCACGCCGAAGGGCGTGCTCTACCCCACCACCCGGGACGAGCTCCTCGAATGCGCGGCGCTGCTGCGCGCCGTCCGTGCCGGCGAGCTCGACCGGATCGATCTCCCCGACGCCCCGCTCGACATCCTCGCCCAGCAGGTGGTCGCCGCCTGTGCCGCGGAGCCGATGGAGGAGGAGGCCCTCTTCCGCCTGCTGCGCCGGAGCCGCCCGTTCCGGGCGCTCACCCGGGCCGAATTCGACGAGGTCCTCGAGGTGCTCGCGCAGGGGGTCGACACGGGGCGGGGTCGGCGCGGCGCCTGGCTGCATCGAGACCGGGTCCACGGCGTGGTCCGCGCCCGCCGGGGCGCGCGGCTGGCCGCGCTGACCTCCGGCGGCGCGATTCCCGAGACCGCCGACTACCGGGTGGTCGCCGACCCGGACGAGACCTTCATCGGCACCGTCAACGAGGACTGGGCGGTGGAGAGCCAGAAGGGGGACATCTTCCTGCTCGGTACGCACTCCTGGCGGATCCGGCGGGTGGAAGGCGGGGTGGTGCGGGTCGTGGACGCCGGTGGCGCGCCGCCCACCATCCCCTTCTGGCTGGGGGAGGCGCCCGCCCGCAGCGCCGAGCTCTCGCGCGGGGTGGCCGAGCTCCGCGAGGAGGTGGCGCGGCGGCTCGATCTCGGCGGCACACCGGCGGCCGTGGGCTGGCTCGCCGAGTCCTGCGGTCTTTCGGCCGACGCCGCCGAGCAGGTGGCCGCCTACGTGGAGGCGGGGCGGACGGCCCTCGGCGTCCTTCCCGGAGCCCGCGACATCGTCTTCGAGCGCTTCGTCGACGAGTCCGGCGGCTCCCAGGTGGTGGTCCACGCCCCCTTCGGCGGCCGTGTGAACCGCGGGCTCGGGCTGCTGCTGCGCAAGCGATTCTGCGTACGCTTCGACTTCGAGCTCCAGGCCGCCGCCAACGACGACGCCGCCCTGCTGTCGCTCGGCGCCCGCCACGGTTTCCCGCTCGAGATGCTCGGCGCCTTTCTCCGGCGGGCGGGGGCTCCGGAGGCCCTCACCCGCGCGGTCGTGCTCTCGCCGCTCTTCCCCGCGCGGTGGCGCTGGAACCTCGGGCGCTCGCTTCTGGTGCTCCGTTTCCGGGGCGGGCGCCGCGTGCCCCCTCCCATCCAGCGGATGGAGGCGGACGATCTCATGGCGGCGCTCTTCCCGGGCCTGGCGCAGTGTCAGGAGAACGCGACCGGGCCCATGGAGATCCCCGATCACCCGCTCGTCCGCCAGACCGTGCGTGACTGCCTGCACGAGGCGGTGGATCTCCCGCGGCTGCTCACCCTGCTCGAGGCGGTCGAGCGCGGGGAGGTGCGGCTCCACTTCCGCGACACCACCGAGCCCTCGCCCTTCGCCCACGAGATCCTCTCCGGGCGCCCCTTCACCTTCCTGGACGACGCGCCCCTCGAAGAGAGGCGTTCGCGTGCGGTGCCGCTGCCCCGCGGGCTCCCGGCCGCACCGCGCGACCACACGCGGATCGATCCCGAGGCCGTGGCCCGGGTGGGACGGGAGGCACGCCCCGAGCCCCGGGATGCCGAGGAGCTCCACGACCTCCTGATGGGCCTCGGGGTGGTGAGCGCCGCCGCGCTGGCCGAGCTCGCGCCCCACCCCGAGCGGGAAGGGCTCCTGGCCGAGCTCGCCGCGAGCCGGCGGGTCGGCCGCTTCACGGCCCCGCGACGGGGTGCACCGGAGCTCCTCACGGCGGCCGAGTGCGTGGACCTCGCGGGGGCGCTCTTCCCGGAGGCGCGCCTGCCCGCCGGGCTCGCGCTGCCCCCGGCACTGGCGGGGCGTCCGGCGCCCGAGCCGGAGGAGGCGGCGGAGCGGGTGCTTCGCGGGCATCTCGAGTGCACCGGCGCGTGCACCCCCTCGTCGCTGGCCGAGGCCACGGGGCTGCCTCCCTCCCTGGTGGACGCCGGCCTCGCGCGCCTGGAGGCGGCGGGCTTTCTGGCGCGTGGCCGCTTCGGTCCGGGACCCGGCGAGGAGCAGGTCTGCTCCCGGCGCCTGCTGGCCCGCATGCACCACCTGACGCGCGCGCGCCTGCGGGCCTCGGTGCGGCCCGTGTCGGCCCGCGACTTCATGCGCTTCCTGCTGCGCTGGCAGCACGCCGCCCCGGGTGTGGCGCGGGCCGGGCGGCGGGGCGTGCTCGCCGTGGTCGAGCAGCTGCAGGGCTTCGAGGTGCAGGCCGGCGCCCTCGAGGGCGCGGTGCTCCCGGCGCGGGTCGCGGGCTACCGGAGCGAGTGGCTCGACGCGCTGTGCCTGTCCGGGGAGGTGGTGTGGGGCCGGATGGCGGTCTCCGCGCCCGACGGCGGCCCGGGATGGCTTCCCTCCCGGGCGACGGGGATCACCCTGGCCCGGCGGGAGGACTGGCCCTGGCTGGTGCGGGCGGTGCGGGGGGATCGCCATCCCGAGCCCCCCACGGACGGGCCGGGCGCCGAGCTCCTCCGCGTGCTCTCCGAGCGGGGTGCGCTCTTCGCGGCGGAGCTCGCCGAGGCGACGCCCGCCCTGCGGGCGGCGGGGCGGGAGGCGGTGGACGCGGCGCTGCTCGAGCTCGTGGCCCGCGGGCTGGTCGCCGCCGACGGCTTCGAGCCGCTCCGGGCCCTGCTGCGCGGCCGCCGGGCCGGGCTGCGCAGGGTGGGGCGCCCCGGCACCGGCGGGGCCCGCCGGCGCCTGCGGGCGGCCGGCCTGGCCCCGCCGCCACCCTCGGGTCGCTTCGCACGGCTCCCCGAGCCGCCCGCCGACCTCGATCCCCACGACCTCGCCGAGGCGCTCGCCGAGCAGCTCCTCGCCCGCTATGGCGTGGTCTTTCGCGACCTCCTCGGCCGCGAGACCCTCGCGCTCTCCTGGCGCGAGCTCGTGGCGGCCCTGCGGCGTCTCGAGGACCGCGGACAGGTGCGCGGGGGGCGCTTCGTGGCCGGTTTCGCCGGCGAGCACTTCGCCCGGCCGGACGCGGTGGAGCTCCTCGAGCACGTCCGCGGCCAGCCGCGGCGCGGCGAGGAGGTGGAGCTCTCCGCCGCCGATCCCCTCAATCTCGTGGGCGTGATCCTTCCGGGGCCGAGGATCCCGGCGGTGGCGGGCGCGCGGATCCGCTTCCGCGACGGGCTTCCCGAGAGGGACGATCCGCGTGTCGGTGCCCGGCCCTGACGCCACACCGGTCCAGCCGCGGGTGGCACCCGCCCGCGGCGGGGGGCGTCCTCGGAGCGCACCGGTGGCGGGGCGACGGAGGGGGTCGAGCGCCGGGCTGGCCTGCGCGCTGCTCCCGCTTCTCGCGCCGTTCGCCGCATCCGCGGGGATCGATGGCCCCTCGCCGGGGGGTCGTGGCATCCCGCCCGATCGGGTGGTGGTGGTCGCCAACGAGGCCTCCCCCGTCTCGGTCGCCATCGCGGAGACCTACGTCGCCGCGCGGGGCATTCCCCGGGCGAACCTCCTCCGGCTGCGGATTCCGGTGGCGGATCCCCTGCTGCGCAGCGCGGCCCACGAGACCATCACCCGCGAGTTCTTCGAGCGCCGCGTGCGGGATCCGATTCGCGCGTTCCTGCGCCGGCGCGACCCGCAGGGGCGGATCCTGGTGCTCGTCACCACCAAGGGCATTCCCCTCCGCATCGCGCGCCGGGGCCCCCGCCCTGCGGGCCCGCTCCTGCTCCGGGACGAGGACGCCGCGGCGGTGGACGCGGAGCTCGCGCTGCTCGGAAGCGGCCGCGACGGCGAGGCCGGGGTGGTCGGGCTCGCGAACCCGTATTTCGACTCGGCGCTTCCCTTCGAGCGCTTTCGGGAGCTCCATCCCGAGGCGCCGCTGCGCTACCTCGTGGCGCGGATCACCGGCTACCAGGACCGCCCCGCCGCCACCCGGGGCGTGCCGCGGGACGTGGCGCGGCTGCTCGAGGCCGCCCGCGCGGTGCCGCCGCTGCCCGGGGTCGTGCTGGTGGACGAGGACCCGACCCGGCGCGGCGGCCTCGCCGCCGCCAACGAGGTCCTGCTCCGACCGGTGGCCCGGCTCGCGGAGTCCCTCGG
>JALSIO010000751.1 GCA_026989995.1 Myxococcales bacterium | reverse complement strand
CGCGGCGGAGACGCGCCTCGAGCACGCCGGCGGCCCGCCGCAGCGTCTCGTAGGGGATCCCCGGCTCGCCCCGGAGCTCCGCGGTGAGCGTGGCCAGCACGGGCGGGCCGGGGGGGACCTCGACCACGGCGATGCGCACTCCCTCCTCCCGCGCGATCTCCTCGAGGGCAGGTCGCAGCCTCAGGGTGATGGCGTGCGACTGCATCTCCCGATGGCGCTTGGGGACGAGGTTCACGCGGATGTCGGCGACGTTGGGGCCCTCCCGAAGGTAGTAGTGTCGGACCATGCCGTTGAAGTCCATGGGCGAGGCGGTGCCGCTGTAGATCTCGAAGTCCCGGACCTCGGGCGCCGTGCGCAGCACCTCCGAAAGGCGGCGGGCCACCGCGTCCGTGCGCTCCAGCGTGGTCCCCTCCGGCGGATCGATCACGATCTGGAACTCGTTCTTGTTGTCGAAGGGAAGCATCTTCAGGGGCACGGCGCGCAGCACGCCGAGCGCCAGGGCCGCGAGGAAGAGCGCCATCATCGTCAGCACGAGCCCCCGGGCCGCGGCGTCGTGCTCGAGGAAGGGCCGCAGGAGACCCGCGTAGATCCGGTAGGCCGCGGAGCGCTCCACGGGCGGCGCCGGCGGCTCGTCCTCCCGCTCGGCCCGCCGCCGGAGCGCGTGGTAGCTCATCCACGGGGTGATGGTGAAGGCGACCACCATGGACATGAGCATCGCCACCGGCACGTTGACCGCCATGGGACGCATGTAGGGGCCCATCATCCCGCTGATGAAGTTCATGGGGAGGAAGGAGAGCATCACCGCCAGCGTGGCCAGCAGGATCGGAGGCCGCACCTCGTTCACCGCGCTCCGGACCGCCTGAAGCGGCGGCTCGAGCTTCCGCCGGAGATGTCGGTAGACGTTCTCGACGTCGACGATCGGGTCGTCGACGACGAGGCCGAGGGAGAGGATCAGCGCGAAGAGGGTGACCCGGTTGATCGTGTAGCCCACCGCGAGGTTGACGGCGAGGGTCAGGGCGAAGGTGATGGGCACGGCGAAGGCCACCACCAGCCCCTCCCTCCACCCGAGGCTGTAGGCGATGAGCCCGATCACCGTGAGGATGGCGACGAGGAGCGCCTCCAGCAGCTCGTTGACCTTCTCGTTCGCCGTCTCTCCGTAGTCCCGGGTGATCCGGACCTCGACACCCGCCGGGAGCAGCACCGGCTCGAGGGCCCGGATCCGCTCCTCGATGCGACGGGCCACCTCCACCGCATTGGTTCCCCGCCGCTTGGCCACCGCCACGTGGACCGCGGGGAGAAGCCCCGAAGCCGCCCGCTCCTCCTCCCCCGGTCCGAAACCGATCCAGGTCCAGGTGCGGCGCTCGTCCGGTCCGTCGAGCACCCGGGACACGTCCTCCAGGAAGACCGGCACACCGTCGACGACGTTCACCACCAGGCGGCGAAGCGCGGCTGCCCCCCCGACGAAATCCCCGCCCTCGACCTCGAACCAGGTGTCCGCGCGGTCGAATCCGAAGGCGGGAATCCGGTCGTTCGAGACGCCGAGGGCGAAGGCGACGTCGAGGACCGACGTGCGCCGTGCCGCGAGGCCATCGGGGTCGAGCTCCACGCGGATGGCGCGGGGGCGGCCGCCCACCACCTCGGTGCGGTTGGTGTCGGGCACCGCCTGGAGCTCGATCTCGAGCTCCTCCGCGATGCGCCGGAGGTCGTGGTCGTCCACCTGCTCCGGCCGCGTGCTGTAGAGGGTGGCGATCACGATGGGGACGTCGTCGACCTCCACCGGCCGCACGACCCAGCCCGTCACCGCCGGAGGCACGAGATCGGTGTGCGAGTAGATCTTCGAATAGAGCTTGAGGAGGCTGTCCTCGCGATCCTCGCCGACGTGGAAGCGCACGGTCACCACGGCGCGCCCCGGGGCGGACATCGAGTAGACGTGCTCGACCCCGTCGATCTGCGTCAGGAGCTTCTCCAGACGGGTCGTGACCTGCCGCTCGACCTCCTCCGCAGGAAGCCCGGGCGCCCGGATCAGCACGTCGGCCATGGGCACGACGATCTGGGGCTCCTCCTCGCGCGGGGTCGCGAGCAGGGCGAAGACGCCGAGCCCGAGCGAGACGAGGATCGCCACCGGCGGGAGCTGCCCGCGCAGGAAGAGGTCGACGATCCGGGCGACGAGGGGCTCCCGGCCGGCCGGCGGTCGGGCTTCGCTCATCCGACGCCGGCCCGGCGCTTCAGGAGGCCCCCGGGCCGCAGGCGCGGGCGAGCTCCTCGAAGGGGCCGTCGACGCAGCGGACGTTCCGGTAGCCCATCTCCTTCAGGGTGCGCGCGGCGAGGGCGGCGCGCCCGCCCGCGGCGCAGTGCACCAGGATCGGGCGGTCCGGGTCGTCGCAGATCTGGCCGATCCGCATCTCCAGGACACCGCGCGGGAGGAGCACCGCCCCCGGAACCGAACCGCGGGCGTGCTCCTCGGGCTCGCGCACGTCGAGGAGGAGGACGTCCGGGGTGCGGCGGAGGATCTCGGCGGCCTCCGCCGGGGTGCACCGCGCGACCGCGGCCTTCGCTTCGGCGACGAGCTCCGAGGGCGACTTGAGCGACATGAAACCTCCTTGGGGCATCGAATCGGTCGGCCTGCCGTCGGCGCCCGGCCACCGGCGAGGACCGGGCGCCGCCCGCGGACCGGCCTCAGGGGAGTCGGATCGGAACCCGGGCGTAGCCCCGGACGGTGCTCGTGTGGATCATCTCGAGCCCTTCTTCGACGACCTCCCAGTGGGGGAAGCGCCGCAGTGTCTCCTCGAGGGCCACCCGTCCCTCCAACCGGGCCAGCGAGGCGCCCAGGCAGAAATGGATTCCGAAACCGAAGGAGACGTGGCGCTCGAAGCGCCGCGAGACGTCGAAGCGGTCGGCGTCGGGGTACTCCCGCTCGTCCCGCCCCGCCGAGCCGGTGAGCAGCAGCACGGTGGAGCCCGCCGGAACCACCTCTCCGTGGATCTCCACGTCGTGGGTGACCGTCCGCGCCTGCACGGGGGAGGGCGCCTCGTAGCGGAGCAGCTCCTCCACGGCGTTCGGGATCAGCCCGGGCTCGCGCAGCAGCCTCTCCCTCTGGTCGGAATGCCTCCCGAGCAGGATCGCCGCCCAGCCGAGCAGGCGGGCCACCGTCTCGTTGCCCGCCGCCGAAAGCAGCCCCACGAAGGTCAGGATCTCCCCCGGCTCGAGCTTCCGCCGCGAGCCGTCCTCCAGGGTGATCTCGGAGGCGAGGAGCTGGCTCATCATGTCGTCCCGCGGGCGCCTCGTCCGATCGGCGATCAGCTCGCCGATGTAGCGGTAGAACGACTGCCCGGCCTCGACGGAGGCCGGCGAGGGTTCCCGCTGACCCGGTTCGCGGTGGAGCATGCGGTCCGTCCATTCCCGCACCTGCTCCTGGTCCCCTTCGGGAATCCCGAGCAGCGAGGAGATCACCATCACCGGGAGCTTCGCGCCGAACTCGGCCACGTAGTCGAAGCCGTCGCGGCCCACCTGGGGGTCGAGATAGCGCCGACAGAGCTCGCGGATGCGCGGCTCGAGGGCCGACACCCGACGCGGCGAGAACGAACGGCTCACGAGCTTCCGCAGCCGGCTGTGCTCGGGCGGATCGGTGAAGATCATGGGCGGGGGCTTGGGAATCCGCCCCATCAACTCGAGGACGGTGCCCCGGGCCGAGCTGAAGGTCTCGTGGTCGAGGGAGGCGTCGAGGACGTCCCGAAACCGCGAGAGGGCGTAGAAGTCGAGCTTCTCGTTGCGGTAGAGGGGCGCCTCGTCGCGCATCCGCTTCCAGATCGGGTGCGGGTCGGCGTCGATCTGGTAGTCGTAGGGGTCGTAGTAGAGCTCGTCCAAGGGCCTCTCCTCCAGAACCCGCAAGACCGCCTAGTGTGCCAGCGGCGGGGCCGGGACGGCGCGCTCCACGAGCGCGCGAACCTGCTCGACGTCGCGCACGTCCGCGACGAGGGCGAGCGCCCGACCGCCGGCCTCGGCGATCCGCTTCACCGACGCCTCCCTCGGCTCGCGGATGCGCCCCGCGAGAAGCACGGTCGCCCCGGCCGCTCCCAAGCGATCCAGGATGGCACGGCCCATTCCGCTCGACGCGCCCGTCACCACCACCGTCCGGCCCGCGAGCGGGCGCTCCTGCACGACCTCCTCCGACATGGGCCCTCCCCTGCCTGCTGCTCCCTTCGATGCCGACCGCCCCTGCCGCCCTCGGGCGGCACCCGCCCGCTCAGGGCCCGGGTGTCAGGCTGAGCTTGCGGAGCCATTCCGCGAGCGCCTGGCCGATCTCGTCCGGGGAATCCTCCTGGATGAAGTGGATGCCCCGCACGGTGACCTCGGTCTGGTTGGGCCAGCTCCGGCAGAACTCGCGCTGCTCGCCCCGGAGGATCGCCCCGGGCTCGGCGTTCACGAAGAGCTTGGGAATCCGGGAGCCCGCGAGCCAGCGCGCGTAGGCCTCCACGATGTCGGTGACGTCGGCGGGCTCGTTCTCGATGGGGATCTCCCGGGGCCAGGTGAGGGTGGGCCGCCGGCCCTCGCCCGGCTCCGCGAAGGGGCGCCGGTAGGACTCCATCTCCTCGGGGCCCAGCTCCCGCATCACCGCCCCCGGCAGGACCTGCTCCACGAAGAGGTTCCGGTCGAGGATGAGCTCCTCCCCCGCCGGCGAGCGGAAGGCCTGGAAGGCCTCCCGGGCCGCCTTGGGCCAGGCCTCCCAGCGAAGGGGCTGCACGATCGCCTCCATGTAGGCGATGCCGCGCACCGCCTCCGGGTGCCGGCGGGCCCAGTCGAAGCCCAGGGCCGAGCCCCAGTCGTGGACCACGAGCACCACGTCCCGCTCGACGCCCACCGCCTCGAGGAAGGCGTCGAGGTAGCGGCGGTGCTCCACGAAGCGGTAGGAGCCGGGCCCGCCCGACTCGAGCTTGTCGGAGTCGCCCATGCCGATCAGGTCCGGGGCGATGCAGCGGCCGAGCGCTTCCACGTGGGGAATGACGTTGCGCCAGAGGTAGGAGGAGGTCGGGTTGCCGTGGAGGAAGACGATCGGGTCGCCGTCGCCCGCCTCGACGTAGGCCATGGTGCGGTCGAGCACGGGAATGCGCCGCTTCGCGTAGGGCATGCGGGGGGAGAGGGGCATCGGGGTCCTCCGGGGCCGCGGCCGGGCCACGCGGGAGGGTAGAGGAGCTGCCCGCGGGCTGCCGGCCGGACGGGCCCTGGCCACCCCCGCGAGCCGGTGGTCCGGCCAGAGGCGGCCGGACCGGCACCAGCGACCGCGGTCAGCCGCCGCCCGGAAGCGCCGCCGGATCGCCCGGGGCCTCGACGAGCTCGAGGCGCACCCCGTCGGGATCGGTGGCGAACAGGGCCCGGGCCCCGAACTCGCGGGACTCGGTCCGCGTCTCCTCGAGCACGCGCCCCCCCGCGGCGCGGACTGCCGAGACCGCGGCGTCGAGATCGGCCACCCGGAAGGAGAGGTGGGTGAAGCCGAGGGCGTTCATGGGCCGGGGGATCGCCGGGCCCGTGCTGCCGGGCGCCCGGAAGTGGAGGAGCTCGATGCGAAAGCCGTCCCGCTCGAGGTACACCGCCTCGAGATCCACGCCCTCGAGCTCGAGCAGGACCTCCGCCGCCCGCGAGGCCACCTCGAGGCGCCCGAGCTCCCGGAAGCCGAGGGCGTCGCGGTAGAAGGCCGTGGAGCGCCCGAGATCCGAGACGCAGATCCCGAGGTGGGAGAGCCGCAGCACCATGGCCGGCATTCTACCCGAGGCCCGCGGCGGCGAGTTCGACCCCCGGGCCCGTGGTATGCTGCCCCCGCCGGGCAGGGAGGAGAGCCATGAGCTTCGAGGGCAAGGTAGCGGTGGTGACCGGGGCCGGCGGTGGCATCGGCGAGGCCTACGCGAAGGCGCTCGCCGCCCGCGGCTGCTCCGTGGTCATCGCCGAGATCCAGGCCGAGAACGGGCAGCGGGTGGCCAAGGAGATCGAGGCCGCGGGCGGCCGGGCCATCGCGGTCGCCACCGACGTCGCGAGCGAGGAGTCGACCCGGGAGATGGGCCGGGCCGCGGCCGAGGCCTTCGGCGGCGTCGACTTCCTGATCAACAACGCCGCCATCTACGGCGGCATGGAGATGCACGGGCTCACCACCGTGCCCCTCGACTACTGGAACCGATTCATGGCCGTCAACATGACCGGCGTGCTGCTCGCCACCCGCGGCGTGCTCCCGCACATGGAGCGACGGGGCGGCGGTGCGATCGTCAACCAGAGCTCCACCGCGGCCTGGATGGGGGCGGGCTACTACGGCATCGCAAAGCTCGCGGTCCACGGGATCACCCACAGCCTCGCCCGCGAGCTCGGGCCGAAGCAGATCCGGGTCAACGCCATCGCGCCCGGCCCCACCGACACCGAGGCCACCCGCAGCACGGTGCCGAAGCCCATCCTCGAGCAGATCGTGCAGAGTCTCTGCCTGAAGCGCATGGGGACGGTCGACGACATGGTGGGCGCGGCCCTCTTCCTCCTCTCGGACGAGGCGCGCTGGATCACCGGCCACATCCTGAACGTGGACGGCGGCCAGATCCTCCGGCCCTGAGCCCCGGCCCCGCGGACCTGCCGGCCGGGGCCCGGGCGGGACCGCGGGCCGGTTCAGCCCAGCACCAGCTCCGCGATCTGGCGCAGCCGGGGGAGGTCCACGCCGGCGACGAGCAGGGAGGTCACGGGCGTCTCCCGCCAGGCCTGGAGGCGGTCGCGGATCCGCTCCGGCGGGCCGCAGAGGGAGATCTCGTCGGCGAAGGAGTCCGGCACGGCGGCGATGGCCTCGGCGCGCCGCCCCTCGAGGAAGAGCTGCTGGATGCGATCCGCCTCGGCCTCGTAGCCCATCCGCGCCATCAGCTCCTTGTGGAAATTGCGCTTCGGCGAGCCCATGCCGCCGATGTAGAAGCCGAGCATCGACTTGACGGGCGCGAGCGCCCGCTCGAGATCGTCGTCGATGTTCACCATCACGAACTGCGCGATCTCGAAGCCGGGCCGGAGCGCGCCCAGGGACTCGGCGTAGACCTCGGGGCGATAGGGGGAGTAGTAGAGGGGCAGCCAGCCGTCGGCGATCTCCGCGGCGAGGGCCACGTTCTTCGGGCCCTCCGCGGCGAGGAAGATGGGGAGGTCCGCCCGCAGGGGATGGGTGATGGAGCGGAGGGGCTTGCCCATTCCCCAGGATCCCGGCCCGGTGTAGGGAAGGGGATGGTGCGGGCCCGGATTCGTGACCGGCTTCTCGCGGCGCAGGACCTGCCGGATGATGTCGATGTACTCGCGGGTGCGGGCCAGGGGCCTGGCGAAGGGCTGCCCGTACCACCCCTCGACCACCTGCGGGCCCGAGACCCCGAGTCCGAGGATCACCCGCCCGCCGGTCAGGTGGTCGAGGGTGAGCGCGGCCATGGCCGTGGCGGTGGGCGCCCGCGCCGAGATCTGGGCGACGCTGGTCCCGAGGCGGATCCGCGAGGTGTGGGCCCCGATCCAGGCCAGCGGTGTGAAGGCGTCGGAGCCCCAGGACTCCGCGGTCCACACCGAGTCGAGGCCGAGGCGCTCCGCCTCCTTCGCGAGGGCCACGTGGTCGGTGGGGGGGCGTGCGCCCCAGTAGCCGAGCTGCAGACCGAGCTTGAGATCGCGCATGGGGTCTCCTTCAACGCCCTCGGGCGCCGCGGCGGGGATCGGTGGCCACGGGGCCGCCCGGGGGCGCGCCGGATCCCGGGGAGCCACCGGCCCGCCCCGCCGCCTCCTCGCCGGCCTCGGCCGCCGCCCGGGAGGCCGCGGGCGGCGGCTCCGGCTCGGGCGCCGGAATGGCTCCACCTTCCCGGAGCGCGCGGAGCGCCGCCTCGTCGAGACCGGCGACTTCGCGGAGCACCGCCTCCGTGCTCGCGCCGAGGGGCTCGGCGGGCGCGGTCTCGGGCGGGCGGCCGCCGAAGCGCACCGGGAAGCGCGCGCCGAGGTAGGGGGTGGGCTCGGGGAGATCGGGGTGACGCAGTGCCTCGAGGGAGCCCCGCGCGCGGACGTGGGGGTCGGTGGCTCCGACCCAGGGGGGCTCGACCGGGCCGGCCGGGATTCCGGCCGCCGAGAGCCGCTCCACGACTTCGTTCCGGTCGCGCCCCGCGCACCACGCCGCCACGGCGGCTTCGACCTCCTCGCGGTGCTCGAGCCGGTCCCGGGCGGTGGGAAGCCGGGCGGCGAGCTCCGGACGGCCGAGGAGCCCGGCCATCGCCTGCCACTGGGCGTCGCCCACCACCAGCAGCGCCACCATGCCATCGCGGCAGGCGTAGGTGCCGAGCGGCACGCCCCGCGGGTCTCCGTTTCCGAAGCGCTCCGGGAGGCCGCGGTCGCGGTAGTCGTCGACGGGCTCGTCCCAGATGAGCGCGAGCAGCGCGTCGAGCATCGCGACGTCCACGCGGAGCACCCGGGCGCCGTCCTGGCCGCCGGCCGACTCCCGGGATCCGTCCCGCTCGCGGCCGCGCAGCGCCGCAACCACGCCGAGTGCGGCGAAGAGGGCCGGCACCTGGTCCCCGACGGTGACGCCCACCTTGGTCGGCGGGCCGTCCGGGAAGCCCGTCTTCGCCATCAGGCCCGACACGGCCTGCACGACGAGATCCATGCTCGGGCGGTCGCGGTAGGGCCCCTCCTCCCCGTAGCCGGTGATCGAGCAGCGGATGATCCCCGGGCGCAGGCGGCCGAGGACCTCGTCGCCGAGGCCGAGCGCCTCGAGGGTCCCCGGGGTGAAGTTCTCGACGAGCACGTCCGAGCGCGCGACGAGGCGGTGGAGGGCCTCGAGGCCGCCCGGGCGGCGCAGATCGAGGACGACGCTGCGCTTGCCCCGGTGCCGGCGAAGCGGGGTGATGCCGATGTCGCGCGGCCGCCGCGGGCCCCGGTGGATCCCCTCCGGCCCGATCTGCGGCGGCGGCCCCCAGCTCACGTCGCCGCCGGGACGCTCCACCCGGATCACCTCCGCGCCGAGGGCGGCGAGGTAGTAGGTGCAAAGAGGCCCCGAGACCACGCGGGAGAGGTCGAGCACGCGCACGCCCCGGAGAGGCTCCACGGGCTAGTCGAACTCCGGGATCACATGGCGGCCCATCAGTTCGATGGTCTGCATGACCTTCTCGTGGGGGATCTCGTAGGGATTCACGAGGCAGAGGAGCAGATCCACGCCCGCCTTCTCGTACTCCCGCGCCACCTCGAGCACCCGGTCGGGATCTCCGCAGAGGGTGGCCTTCGAATCGCGCAGGTAGGCGAAGTCCAGCATCTGGTGGGTTCCGCTCTTCACCACCTGCTCGGCCTCGCGCAGGTAGTCGTAGGTGCCGAGCTCCCGCTTCATCTCGTCGAGCCACGCGGCCACCGAGGTGATCAGCTCCACCGAGCGCTTCGCGTACCACACGAAGGACTGCGCCGAGGTCTCGTAGGACTCCTCGGCCGTGGGCGCACAGTTGACCATCGTGAAGGCGGCCACCTGGTTGTTCACCGTCCTGCCGAGCGGCTTCGTGCAGCCCGCGATGGCCTTGCGGTAGATCTCGATCCGGCGGGCCACGTCCTCGGGCGGCACGCCCACGCTGAACGAGCAGAGGCCGAGGCCGAGCTCCCCCATGAGCTGGTGGCCGGAGTCGCTCCCCGTGGCTCCGAAGACCGGCGGGTGGGGCTGCTGGATCGGCTTCGGGATCACGCGCCGGGGCGGCATGGACCAGTACTTCCCATCGAAGGAATGCACGTCGTTCGTCCAGCAGCCGATGATGTGTTCCACCGCCTCCTGCCACATGGCGCGCGTCTCGTCGGGGTGGATGCCGAATCCCTCGAGCTCGAGGCGGGTGGAGGAGCGGCCGGTGGCGAAGTCGACGCGGCCGTCGGAGAGGAGGTCGAGCACCGCCGCCGACTCCGCAGAGCGCACCGGGTGGTTGTAGGGCTTCGGGCAGAGCCGCACCCCGTAGCCCACGCGCATCCGCTCGGTGCGCGCCGCCACCGCGCCGTAGAGCACCTCGGGGTTCGAGCAGTGGGAGAACTCCTCGAGGAAGTGGTGCTCCACGGTCCAGAAGGCGTGGAAGCCCATCCGGTCGCCGAGGATGGCCTGCTCGAGCACCTCCTTGTAGGCCCGGTGCTCGCTTTCCCGGCTCCAGGGGCGCGGAACGGGAATCTCGTAGAAGAGTGCGAACCTCACGCTGGCTCCCGGCTGCCCGGCGCGGCGAGTATAGCCGCGGCCGGAAAGGCGGCCGGACCGCGGGCCGGCAGGAGGAGTCGGAGGGCGCCCGGGCTCGAGCGCGAGCGCGGGTGGAGGGCAGTGCCGGGCCTGGCTTCCGGGATGCGGGGCGTCCCGGCTTCGGAGGGTGACGCCGCGGTCCTCCCCGGCACCGCCCGCGCTTGACACGAACCCTGCGCCGATCTATTCCGCCACCATGGCCCGCATCGCCTTTCCCGAGGGATTCCGCTTCGGTGCCGCCACCGCCGCC
>JALSIO010000750.1 GCA_026989995.1 Myxococcales bacterium | reverse complement strand
GGGGATCTTTACCCCCGGGGTGGAGCTCGGGAAAGCGAACAGGGGGCGAAACCCGTGCCATGAAAAAAGGCCCGCACGCGGCGGGCCTTTTCCATGCGATCGATCCCTTCAACCTAGCACACCGTACCGGCATCGCCAGGGCTCTGCGCCCACGGCAGCCAGAATCCGCTCCGGCCGGTTCGAATCGCCCGCGAGGTCTCCGAAATCGCGGAGAAAGGGCTCCAAAACCGGATCTCGGGCGCGGAGCCCGCAGGCCGGCCCTACTCGGGTTCGTCCTCGGCGAGGCGCGCCGCCCGGATCGGGTGCGGCGCGTGTTCGGGTCCGTCCGACCATCCCGGCAGACGTGCCGCCTCGGCCAGCCACGACTCGGCCAGGGACGCCTCGAGCACCACCGAGCCGCCGTCGAAGCCCTCGCGGATGGCGTCCCAGAGGTCCTGTCCGCCGGACTCCCACCAGAGCCGGCTGTCGTTCTCGAAGTCGATGGCCAGACGGATGAGCAAGGGCCCCCTCCCCACCGGCCCCGCAGCCTAGCCCGGGCCCGCCGGGGGGCGCAGGCCGCCGGCACCCCTCAAGCAGCCCGGGCGCGGCGACGATGGTGGAGCGGGGGGAGGCATGTCCGGAAGCGATCCCTGGGAGCGCATCAACCGCCAGTGCCGCGGCTACTCCGGTGCCGGCCACTGGCGCGCCTTCGAGCGCATCCTCGCGGAGCCCGGCATCCGGACCATCGGCGTCCTCGGCGTCTACCACGGCCGCGACATCGCCTACATGGCCTCGATCCTCCGTGCTCTCGGCCGGCGGGACTACGAGATCATCGGGGTGGACCGCTTCGAGGATTCGGCCTGTGCCGACTGGCCCGCGGAGCTGCGGGGCCTCTCCTGGGAGGAGGCGGGCTTCGGGCCGCCGCCGAGTCTCGAGGCGGCTCGCGAGAACCTGGCCGCGCTCGGCCTCGCCGACGGCGTGGCGCTCGTGCGCGCCCCGGCGGAGGACTTCCTCGTGCGCACCGACCGCATCTTCGACCTGCTCTACCTCGACACCTCCCACGACTACGAGACGACGGTGCGGCAGCTCGAGCTTGCCGCGCCCCGCATGGCCCGAGAGGGCTGGCTCGCCGGCGACGACTTCTCCGACCGGGGCACCTGGGGCGTGGCCAGCGCGGTGCGGGACAGCTTCCGCCACTTCGAGACCTTCTACGACTGGATCTGGCGCGCCCGCAGCCGGGACCTTCGGCCCCGGCGGGCTCCGTCCCCGCGAAGCCGCGCATCGGCGGCCTGAGCCGCCGGACAGACGGCCCGCGGGAGGCGGAGGGCCGGCTCCCGCGCAGGGGGCGCGCCGTCCTTCCGGGTCTCGCCCCGGACCCCCCGGGCGATATCCTCGGCCCGCCGGGTTGCGCCGTGCCACCCGGGATCGAGGCCGGCCCGCATGTCCGAGTTCCAGGACGCCTTCGTGCAGGCCGCCCGGCTGCTCGGTCGGGCGGACCCCGAGCTCCTCGAGATCATCGCCCTCTCGCTCCGGGTGAGCCTGACCGCCCTGGTGCTGGCGTGTGCGGTGGGGCTTCCCATGGGCGCGGCGCTCGGTGTCTTCCGCTTTCCCGGACGCCGCGCCGCAGTGACCCTCCTGAACGCGCTCATGGGGCTGCCCCCGGTGGTGCTCGGCCTCGCGCTCTACCTGGTCCTCTCCCGCTCCGGGCCCCTGGGGTTCCTCGGGCTGCTTTTCACGCCCACGGCGATGATCCTGGCCCAGTGGCTGCTCGTCATCCCCATCGTCGCCGCGCTCACGCGGCAGGTGGTCGAGGACCTGCACGAGGAGTGGGAGGAGGAGTTCCGCTCCCTCGGCGCGGGGCGTCTCCGCTCGCTCTTCGAGCTCCTCTACGAGGCCCGCTTCCAGCTCGCGACCGCGACGCTCGCCGGTTTCGGGCGGGCGATCGCGGAGGTGGGAGCGGTGCTGATCGTGGGGGGCAACATCGCCCACGTGACCCGGGTGATGACCACGGCCATCGCCATGGAGACCAACAAGGGAGAGCTCTCGCTCGCGCTGGCGCTCGGCATCGTACTCGTCGCCCTTTCGTTCCTGATCAACGCCGGCCTGGTCGCGGTGCAGGAGCTCGGTCGGGTGGCCCGTGGCTGAGGGAGCGCGGTCCGCGGCGGGCTTCGGCGAGCGGGGATCCATCCTCCCGCTCCGGGTCGAAGGGCTCGGCTACCGCGCCCGCGGCGAGTGGCTCCTGCGCGACGTCTCCTTCACCCTGCGCGCCGGCGGCATCGCGGTGCTGCTCGGGCCCAACGGCGCGGGCAAGAGCCTCACGCTCCGCCTCTGTCACGGGATGCTGCGTCCGAGCGGCGGGCTGGTCTCCTGGAACGGCCCGCCGGCCGAGGTGCGCGGCCGCCAGGCCATGGTCTTCCAGCGCCCCCGGGTGCTGCGCCGCTCGGTCCGGGCGAATCTCGCCTTCGCCCTGCGCGCCCGCCGGGTGCCCCGGGCCCTGCGCGACGCGCGGACCCGGGAGGCGCTCGCGGTGACCGGGCTCGACGCCCTCGAGCACCGGCCCGCCCACCGCCTGTCGGAGGGGGAGCGCCATCGCCTCGCCCTGGCCCGGGCCTTCGTGGTCGAGCCCGAGGTGGTGTTCCTGGACGAGCCCACGGCGTCCCTGGACCCGGCCGCCACCGCGGCGCTCGAGGGAGCGATCCGGCGCGTGGCCGCGGACGGGACCAAGGTGATCCTGAGCACCCACGATCTCGGACAGGCCCGCCGGCTGGCGGACGAGGTTCTCTTCTTCCACCGCGGCCGGCTGCTCGAGAAGACACCCGCCGAGTCCTTCTTCCGCGGTCCCCGTACGCCGGAGGCGAGGGCCTTCCTGAAAGGAGAGCTGCTGGCGTGAGCGCGAGCCGGGGCCGGAGTGGGGAAGCGGGGAGGCACCGGTGCGGGCCGGCGCTCGTCGTGGTCGCGCTCGCCGGACTGCTCGGGTCGGCCGCGGCCGGTCCGGCGGTCGCGGCGGAGGCCGCGCCCTACATCGTGCTCGCCTCGACCACGTCCACCCGCGACTCGGGGCTTCTGGACTGGCTGATCCCGGCCTTTCGGGCCCGGACGGGGATCGACGTACGGGTGGTGGCCGTGGGAACCGGGCGGGCGATCCGCCTGGCAGAGCGGGGCGACGCCGACGTCCTCCTGGTCCACCACCGCCCCTCGGAGGAGGCCTTCGTCCGCGCCGGCCACGGGGTCGAGCGCTTCGAGGTGATGTGGAACGACTTCGTGGTGGCGGGTCCGCGGGAGGACCCGGCAGGGGTCCGCGGCCTTTCGGACGTGGCCGTGGCCCTCGCCCGGATCGCCCGGGGCGGGCATCTCTTCGTGTCGCGGGGCGACGAGAGCGGGACCCACAAGAAGGAGATGGAACTCTGGCGGGCCGCGGGCATCGATCCCCACCGGGATTGGGGGGCGGGCCCGGGCGCCTACCGGGAGACGGGAACCGGGATGGGCGCCACCCTGAACGTCGCCAGCGAGCTCGGCGCCTACGTGCTCGTGGATCGCGGTACCTGGATCTCCTTCCGCAATCGCGGGGCCCTCGATCTCCTGGTGGTGGGCGACCCGCTGCTGCGCAACCCCTACGGCGTGATCCTGGTCCATCCCGCCCGGCACCCGCATGTGAAGGCCGAGCTCGGCCAGCGGTTCATCGACTGGCTCCTTTCGGACGCCGGCCAGGCCCGCATCGCGGCCTTTCGCCTGGAGGGGGAGGTACTCTTCCACCCGGTCCGCGACGTGGATCCCCCGGCCGCTCCCGGCGCGAGCTCGCGCCGGATCGGGTCGCCCTAGAGGTAGGTGCCGGTCCCCGGCGCGAGCCGGTGGATGGTCTTGCGGAAGCGCTCCGCCTCCCGCATCACGTCCTCGGTGGAGACCGGCCGGACCGCCTCGCCTGCCGCCTCGAGGCGGGCCTTGTGGCGGAGGACGGCGTGCAGGAGCCGGACCCAGTCGCCGATGGAGGGCTCCCGATACCGCGAGACCACGGCCGCCCAGTCCACCTCGGCGAAGAGCGGCCGGCCGGCCCGCTTCTCCGCGGCCCGTCGGTGGATCTGCAGGGCCTCCACGAAGTCGTCCGGGAACACCGGATTCACCTCGATCACCCGCTCGAAGCGGCCGGGGGCGAGGAAGGCGGGGCGCAGGGTGTCGGGGTGTGCGGTGCTGCCCACGACCACCGCGGCATCGATGCGCACGCTGCGGTCCACGAGGTCGAGCAGGAAGTCCATGATGGGGCCGACGGGCAGATCCGGCCGGCGGGCGCCGATCTCCTGCGTCTGCGAGAACTCGAGCTCGTCGAAGAAGAGGGTGAAGGGGGGGAACTCGGCCAGCGCCTCGCTCCACGCGCCCAGGATCTCGCCCACCTTGCCCCCGCTGTGCACCACCTCGATCACCAGCCGCGGCACGCGGACCTGCAGGAAGGAGGTCTCGGCGCGGGTGGCCAGGGCCCGCGCGAGCAGGCCCTTGCCCACACCCCGCCGGCCGATCAGCAGGGTGCCGGTCGCGGGCTGCGTACCCCAGCGGGCGTAGACCTCCGGGTTGGTGGTCGCGCAGGCCAGGGTCAGGATCTCCTCCTTCGGCTCGGCGAGGCCGCCGATCTGCTCGAAGTCGACCTCCGGGCGGGCCTCGAGGTGGGTGCTGTGCGCCAGGGGCGGGTGCTTGCGGGCGAAGCTGTCCCAGAGATTGGCGGTCCGGATGGCGAGCTCGTCCATGGCCCGAGCTTAGCCCGGTTCGGCGCGGTCCCCGTCGCCCGGACGGGCCGGCGGCCGGCGGGAGGGCTCCGGTAGTCTCCTCCCGTGGCCCGGCTCGACCCCGAAGCGCGCGAGCGCGCCCGCCGCTGGCTGATCCGGCGGGACCCGGTTCTGGGCGAGCTCGTCCGCCGGGTGGGGCCCTGTGGGCTCCGGCCCCGGGGAACGCTCTACCAGGCGCTGGTGCGCTCGATCCTGTACCAGCAGCTCGCCGGGAGCGCGGCGGCGGCAATCCACCGCCGGTTCCGGGAGGCCTTCGGCGGCCGTGACCCGACGCCGGCCGAGCTGCTGCGGGCCTCGCCCGCCCGGCTCCGCCGGGCCGGGCTCTCGCGACAGAAGGCGGAAGCGCTGCGCGACGTGGCCGAGGCCTTCGGGAGCGGGCGCATCCGACCCCGGGCCCTCCAGCGGCGCCCGGACCGGGAGATCGTCGAAGAGCTCGTCCGGCTCCGGGGGGTGGGGGAGTGGACGGCGCACATGGTGCTGATCTTCTGCCTCGGGCGTCCGGATGTCCTTCCGGTCGGCGACTACGGCGTGCGCAAGGGCATCCGGGCCCTCTACGGCCTGCCCGCGCTGCCCCGTCCGGCCGAGATGGAGGCGCTCGCCGAGCCCTGGCGCCCCTTTCGCACCGTGGCCTGCTGGTACCTCTGGCGCCATCTCGACGTGGCCCCGCCCGCCTGAGCCGCCGGGTGCGCTTCGCCAGCCGCAGTGGGATTCGGCATACTCCCGCGCCACGTCCCCATCGTCTAGTGGCCTAGGACTCCGCCCTTTCAAGGCGGCAACACGGGTTCGAGTCCCGTTGGGGACACCACCTTCTGCCCGCGGTGTGCCGGAGACACGGGCTCCCCGGCTCCGCCCCGACCTTCGGTGTCGGGACCCCCTCTGCGGCGGCGCGTCGACCGGACGCTCCTTCTCCGGTGCTCGGGGGGCGGCGTTCAGCCCCGGTCCGTCGTCGCGCCACCGGCCCGGCCCGCGCCCGACCGACGCCCCCGGCCGGGCTCCGGCGCGCTCCGGGACCGGCGCCGCGCGGCCCGCTCGAGCTCGTCGAAGGCTGCGCGGAGATCTTCGACGATGGCATCGAGGTCGGGCACCAGGTCGTAGTCGGCCGTGAGGCCCCAGTAGAGGCCTCCGTCGTAGCTCAGCAGCGCCACGCAGAGGCCGATCTCGTCGAAGAGCGGCCCGACCGGGTAGGCGGCCGCCATTCTCGCGCCGCACAGGTAGAGGGGGATCTGGGGCCCGGGCACGTTGGTGACGATCAGGTTGAAGGCCGGAAGCTGCATCACCGCGCGGGCTCCGAGGGCGAGGAGGGTCGGCGAGGTCCACTCGGCCACCCCGGTGAGCAAGTCCGCACCGAGCGCATCGCCCCGGCGCTTGAATTCGGCCGTCTGCGCCCGGATCGCGCGGAGTCGGGCGAGGGGGCCGGCCCGCTCCACGGGCAGGTCCACGATCCACACCCATACGCGGTTGCCGAGCACGCCCCGCTCGTCCGCCCGGCGGACGCTCACCGGTGCGAGCACCCGGATGCCTCCCTCCCGCAGCCTCTCGCCCCGGCGGCGAAGCGTGCGACGGATGGCGCCGGCCACGGTCGCGAGGACCACATCGTTGACCGTGCAGCCGAGCTCTCGGGCAAGGCGGCGGACGACCTCGAGATCCTGGCCCGAGCAGGCGTAGCGGCGGTGGGGCCCGATGGGGCCGTTCAGGGAGCTGCGCCGGGCCGGCCGCAACCCCCGGCCGAGGCTGCGCGCGAGGGCAGCGGCGCGCCGGGCGAGCTCGCGCCCGACCTCCCCGACGTCCCTGCGGGCCTCTCCCCGCCCGAGGGCCGCCTCGAGCGGCAGGCGCGCGCGCCTCGCGAGCTCCCGGAGCAGGAGCTCGGCCGCGGGCGGGGCGGGCGCAGCCGGAGGAATCTCCTCGCCCGCGGGCCGGGCGTCCGGGTCCGGGGAGAGGATCCGGAGCATCAGCTCCACCCCCGCGATCCCGTCCACCATAGAGTGGTGCACCTTGGTCAGCAGGGCGAAGCGCCCGCCCTCGAGCCCCTCGACGACCCACATCTCCCACAGGGGGCGGCGGCGGTCGAGCGGGCGCTCCATGACATTCGCCGTGAGGCGCGCGAGCTGGGACAGGGATCCCGGTCGCGGCAGCGCGACATGCCGGACGTGGTAGTCGAGGTCGAAGCGGTCGTCGTCCACGAAGACGTGGCCGCCGAGGAGCGGAATCTCCACGACCCGCTGCCGGTAGCGCGGCACCCGCGCGACGCCGGCCAGGATCGCCTTGCGGAGCGTCGTGAGGTCGAGGCCCCCGTCCGCGGTGGCCAGCGGGCCCGGCTCGAAGACCATCACCGCGGCGATGTGCATGGGCGTGTTTTCGGCCTCCCAGAGCAGGAAGGACTCGTCGAGGGCGTGGAGCCGTTCGGGCTCGTTCCGGCGGGGTGTCTGCGGGCGCTCGGTCATGCCGGCCACATGATCACCGTCGGCCGCGTGTCAAGGAGGCGCATCGGAGCCGGCCCCACACGGCGGAAGCCCGGTGTTACCATGGGTGCCGGCCCGGCGTGCCGCCCCGGCTTCACGGGCGGGGGCGGGGGGGCTCCCGGACCGGCGGTGGCGCCGGAAGCCCCGCGCGGGGCCGCGCTCCCCCCGGGCCCGCGGCAGCCGCCGCCCCCGGCGGCACCAGGAGGATGGCATGGCCGGTGTCATGGAAGGGGTTCGCGTCCTCGAGGTGGCCCAGTACACCTTCGTTCCCGCCGCGGGGGCCGTGCTCGCGGATTGGGGTGCGGACGTGATCAAGGTCGAGCACCCGGTCACCGGGGACCAGCAGCGGGGACTCCTGCGCGTCGGCGGCACGGACAACACCGGGGCCATCAACTTCCTCATGGAACACGCCAACCGCGGGAAGCGCAGCATCGGGCTCGACCTCAGCCGGCCCGAGGGCCGGGAGATCCTCTACGAGCTCGCCCGCGGCGCCGACGTCTTCCTCACCAACTACCTCCCGGCCACGCGGCAGCGGTTGCAGATCGATGTGGAGCACCTGCGCGCGGTCAACCCCCGGATCATCTACGCCCGGGGCACCGCCCTCGGCGAGCGGGGTCCGGAGCGGGACAAGGGCGGCTACGACTCCACGGCCTTCTGGGCGCGCGGGGGCAGTGGGATGGGCGGAACCCGGCCCGATGCCGACATGCCGGCCCTGCAGCCGGGCGCGGCCTACGGGGATTCCATCGGGGGCATGACCATCGCCGGTGGGATCGCCGCCGCGCTCTTCCGCCGCGAGCGGACCGGCGAGCCCTCCGTGGTCGACATCTCCCTGCTCGGAACCGGTGTCTGGGCCATGGGCTGTTCGCTCACGGCCGCGATGCTCTCGGGTGGAGGGCCGGCGATCCCCTCGAATGCCGCCTTCATGAACCCGCTGGTGGGGATCTATCCCACTCGGGATGGCGGCTTCCTGATGCTCACGATGCTGCAGGGCCACGTCTACTGGGAGGACACTTGCGAGCACCTGGGGCGACCGGATCTCGCCCGCGACCCGCGCTTTGCCACCCCGGAGGCCTTCGCGAAGAACGCCGCGGAGGCGGTGCGAGAGCTCCGCGAGATCTTCCTGACCCGGACGCTCGAGGAGTGGCGGGAGCGGCTGGCCAGCATGAAGGGCCAGTGGGGCCCCTTCCAGACGCTGCAGCAGGTCGCCACCGACCCCCAGGTGCTCGCGAACCACCACATCGTGGAGGTTCCCACCGGCGACGGCGGCACCTTCCGGCTCGTGGCGAGCCCGGTGCAGTTCGACGAGCAGCCCCCCTCCCTGCGCCGGGGGCCCGAGCACGCGCAGCACACGGAGGAGGTGCTGCTCGAGCTCGGACTCGAATGGGACCGCATCGCCGAGCTGAAGCGCGTGGGCGCCATCAACTAGGTGGCCCCTCCGGGGACCGGGCCGGGGCTTGCGAATCTGACGGAACGTCACATGCTCTCGGAGGCCGCCGGAACGGCGTCCCGCGGCCGCGCGGAGGGGGAGCCATGAAGCTCGAGGACCTGATTCTCGTGAGCGTCGACGACCACGTCTGCGAGCCGCCCGACCTGTTCGAGAAGCACGTGCCGGCCCGCTACCGGGACCGAGCCCCCCGGATGGTCCACCGCTCCGACGGAACCGACGTGTGGGTGTACGAGGGCCAGCAGGTTCCGAACGTCGGCCTGAACGCGGTGGCCGGCCGCCCCCCGGAGGAGTACGGCATCGAGCCCACCTCGCTCTCGCAGCTCCGACCCGGCTGCTACGACGTCGACGCGCGCATCGACGACATGAACGCCAACGGGGTGCTCGGCTCCCTCTGCTTCGCCTCGATGACGGGCTTCACCGGGGAGCTGTTCACGCGCGCGGCCGACAAGAAGCTCTCCGAGATCATGGTGCAGGCCTACAACGACTGGCACGTGGACGAGTGGTGCGGCAGCCATCCCGGGCGTTTCATCCCCCTCGGCCTGCCGATGATGTGGGATCCGGAGGCCACCGCCCGCGAGATCCGCCGCCTCGCGGCCAAGGGCTGCCACGCCGTCACCTTTCCCGACCGGCCGGCGGGCCTCGGTCTCCCGAGCATCCACAGCGACCACTGGGATCCGATCTGGAGGGCCTGTGACGAGACGGGCACCGTGATCTGCATCCACATCGGATCGGGCACGGGCATGAACCTGCAGGATCCCGAAGCCGCCGTGGAGATCATGATCACCGGCGCCCCCATCTCCCTTTTCAGCTGCGCCACGGAGCTGGTCTTCTCGCGCTTCCTCCGCCGCCATCCGAACCTCAAGATCGCGCTCTCCGAGGGGGGGATCGGGTGGATCCCGTACTTCCTCGAGCGCATCGACTACGTCTACCGGCACCACCACCGGTGGACCCTCACCGACTTCGGCGGCAAGCTGCCGAGCGATGTCTTTCGGGAGCACGTGATCACCTGCTTCATCGACGACGATGCCGGCATCGCCAATCGGGATCGCATCGGCGTGGACATCATCACCTGGGAGTGCGACTACCCGCACAGCGACAGCACCTGGCCGAGCTCGCCGGAGGTCCTGTGGCGCTCGCTCGAGGGGCTCCCCGAGGAGGACATCCACAAGATCACCCACCGCAACGCCATGCGGCACTTCCAGTACGATCCCTTCGCCACGATTCCGCGGGAGGAGTGCACGGTGGGCGCGCTGCGGGCCCGGGCGGCCCACGTGGACACCTCGGTGCGCTCGGTGGCGGGCGGGAAGAAGCCCTCGGACTACGAGCACGGCTACTGCACGATCGGCGACATCATGAAGCAGCTCGCCGGCGCCTACGCGGTCCCCTTCGAGGACGGGGTGAGGATCTCCCGGGAGGACGCCGAGCGACAGATGCGGGAGCGCTTCGCCCGGGCCGACTGAGCGGAGAGGAAGGCCCTCCGGAAGCTTCCCGGCTCAGCCGCCGGGGGGGCGCGCCCCGGACCGAGGGCGCGCGCGCCCCGCGCGGGGCGCCTGCGCGCCGCGGAATGCCCCGATCCGCCCGAGCGCCTCGCGGCGCATCGCCGCGGCGCAGTCGGCGGCGAGCGCTTCGAGCGCGCGGCGGGTGGCCGCGCGGTAGCCGCCCTGCAGCCACCAGAGGTTGCCGACGAGGCGCCGCTCCCCGGCCAGGGAGACGGTGGCGATCGGCTCCTCGCGGCCGGGCTCGGCCCGGGCGAGCTCGAGCTCGCAGCGCGCCGCCACCCGCACGGGGTGGAGCGGCAGCGGAGAGAAGACCAGCCCGAACAGGGCGTGGCCCCGGGCGATGGAGCGAAGGCGCTCC
>JALSIO010000749.1 GCA_026989995.1 Myxococcales bacterium | reverse complement strand
CCCTTCCGGCCTTGCGGGCCCTCGGCCTCGCGGTGGCCTCGGGGCGGCTTCGGCATCCCACCGCGCTCTACGACCTCGCCGGATGCCTCGTCCTCGCCCGGGCGGGCGCCCGGCTCCCGCTCCGCCGCGTGCCCGGCGCCGTGCTCGCGGGCCTCGGCGGCCTCCGGCTGGTCCTGGAGCCCCTCCGGGCCGGGGCACCTCCCGGTCCGCCGGTGGTGGACGTGCGCTGGCTCGCGCTTCTCGGCCTGGCCGCCGGGGTGGTGGCGTGGGTCCGCGCCGGGGCCGGGCCGGCCGGAACCGCGGGCCGAGGCCCTATGCTCCGGTCATGGCGGAAGCCGGGGATCGCACGCGGCGGATCGGATTCATCGGACTCGGCGTGATGGGGGCGCCGATTTGTGGCCGGCTGCTCGACGCGGGCCTGCCGGTGACGGTGAGCACCCGCACCCGGGCCCGCGCGGAGCCCCTGCTCGCCCGCGGCGCGGTGTGGGCGGACGACCCGCAGGAGGTGGCGCGGGGGAGCGACGTGGTCTTCACCATGGTGGGCTTCCCGGTCGAGGTGCGCGCGGTGATCCTCGGCGAACGCGGGGTGCTTTCCGGGCTCGACGCCGGCCGCATCCTGGTCGACCTCAGTACGAGCGAGCCCGCCCTCGCCGAGGAGATCGCCGCCCGCGCGGCGGAGCGCGGCGTCCGCGCCCTCGACGCGCCGGTCTCGGGCGGGGACGTGGGTGCGCGGGAGGGCCGCCTCTCGATCATGGTCGGGGGCGATGCCTCCGCCCTCGAGGAGGTGCGGCCCATCCTGGAGCACTTCGGCAGCACCATCGTCCACCAGGGCCCGCCCGGATCGGGCCAGCACACCAAGATGGTCAACCAGATCCTCATCGCCTCGAACATGGTGGGGGTGTGCGAGGCGCTGCTCTACGGCTACCGGGCGGGCCTCGACCCGGAGCGGGTGCTCCGCTCGGTCTCCTCGGGTGCAGCGGCGAGCTGGTCGCTCTCGAACCTCGCGCCGCGAATCCTGCGGGGCGACTTCGAGCCCGGCTTCCTCGTGGAGCACTTCGTGAAGGACATGGCGATCGCGCTCTCCGAGGCGGACCGCCTCGGCCTCGCGCTCCCCGGCCTCGCGCTCGCGCGGGAGCTCTACCGCGCGGTCGCGGCCCAGGGTCACGCGCGGCGCGGCACCCAGGCGCTCGCGCTCGCCCTCGCCGAGCTCTCCCGAACCGGCTGGCCTCGGGCCCCGGCCGGGGAGTAGCGCGCGGTGGGAGGACGTCGGAGCGGGCGACCACGAGCCGCCCGCGGCGCGGCCCCCCTCGGCCTGCGCTCCGGCCCCGTGCTGCCCGCGATCAGGGCCCGCGTCGCCCGGGCTCCCACCGCGCCGGGTTCCGCGCCGACCCCCCAGGCGGGCTCAGCCCGGCCGCAGGTTCCGGAAGTCGGGCTCCCGCTTCTCGAGGAAGGCCCGGATCGCCTCCACATTCTCCGGCGACCCCGCCTGCGCGGCCATGCCGGCGTCCTCGGCCGCGCGGGCGATGCGGATTCCCTCGGCGTGGACGGCCCGAAGGCAGCGCTTCGTGGCCTGAAGCGAGCGCACCGGCCAGCGCGCGATCTCGCGGGCCTTCTCGAGGGTGGCCTCGAGGAGCACCCGGTCGGGGAAGGCCCGCGCGGCGATTCCGAGCTCCACCGCGCGGCGGGCGTCCACCCACTCGGCGGTGTAGAAGAGCTCGGCAGCCCGCTGGCTTCCGATCGCCACCTGGAGCAGATAGCTGCTCGCCGCCTCGGGGACGAGTCCCAGGCTCACGAAGGGAAGCCGCAGTCGCAGGCTCTCGCCCACGTAGACGAGGTCGCAGTGGAAGAGAAGCGTGGCGCCGATCCCCACGGCGACGCCCGGCGCCGCCGCGAGCAGCGGTTTGTCGAAGGCGCAGAGCGCATTCATGAAGCGGCCGAAGGGATGCAGGGCAATGGCCTCCGCGCCCCCGGCCGAAGCCACCTCCCCGGCCCCTTCGTCCGCCGTCGCGCTCCGGAAGGCGCGGAGATCCTGGCCGGCCGAGAAGTCGCCGCCGGCCCCGGTCACGACCACCACGGCCACGGAGTCGTCCCCGCGGGCCCGCTCGAGCGCAGTCCGAAGGCCGTTCCACTGGGCGTCGTCGAAGGCGTTCTTGCGGTGGGGACGGTTCAGGGTGAGCCGCAGGACCCCCTCGTCGAGCTCTTCGAGAACCGGTATGTCCCTCATGGTCTTCCGTCCTTCCGGCCCGGCGGGGGGATCTTAGCCGGAAGGCAGGCGGAGGCTCAGGAGGGGGTGGCGTCGTTTCCCTCGAGGCCGAGGGGAAGGACGAGGGTGCCCTCCACGGGCGCCGCGAGCCCCACGCGGTTGCGCCCGGCCTCCTTGGCGAGGTAGAGGGCCTCGTCGGCGGCCTGGAGCAGCGCGTCGGCAGTCGGTGTGGCCGGACCCGAGGTGGAGGCGACGCCGAGGCTGACGGTGATGCGAAGGCTGTCCTCGCCTGCGGCCACGGGTTCGGAGACCACGGTGGTGCGGATGCGCTCGGCCACCCGCCCGGCGAGCTCCGTGTCGCAGCCGGGCAGCACGCAGAGGAACTCCTCGCCCCCATAGCGGCCGACGCTGTCGTATCCGCGCACACATCGCGCCATCCGCCGCGCGGCCTCCCGCAGCACCGCATCGCCCGCGAGGTGACCGCGGGTGTCGTTGATGCGCTTGAACTCGTCGAGGTCGGCGAGAATCACGCTGATCGCGCTGCGCTCCCGCCGCGCGCGCCCGAGCTCGCGGTGCAGGATCTCGAGGATCGCGCCGCGGTTGTACAGCCCCGTGAGCGCGTCGTGGCGGGCCTGGTGGCGCACGGCCTCCCGCATGCGGATCAGCTCCTGCTGCAGCTCCACGATGCGCCGGCCCGCTCGCACCCGGACCTCGAGCTCGTCGCGGTTGAAGGGCTTGACGATGTAGTCGTCGGCCCCGGAGCCCATGGCCTCGACGAGGTCCTCCTTCTCGGAGCGCCCGGTCAGGAGGATCACGTAGGTGTAGGGCTCGGCGTTGCGCTCCCGGATCCGGCGCACCACCTCGACACCGTTCAGGCCCGGCATCATCCAGTCGAGGATGGCGAGATTGGGCGAGTCGTCGCGCTGGAGGACTTCCCAGGCCTCGCGGCCGTCGCGGACCGCCGTGACCTCGTAGCCCCACTTCTCGAGGGCGTGGGTCAGCAGGCGGCGGGAAATGGCCTGGTCCTCGGCGATCAGGACCCGCAAGGGGAGCCTCCAGAGTGCAGGGCGCCCATGGCTTCGGCCGCCCCCCGCGCCCCGGCAGGGGTGGGCCGTCCCGGGTGGGATCGGAGGAATCTCGCGGGGCCTTGAGACACACCCGGCGGCCCCGCGGGGATCGGGTGGACGGGCCGTCCGCTTGGTTCGCGGGCGCCGGAGCGGTATATCGGACATGCATCGACCCGAGATCGGTGGGAGGAACCATGGGCATCGACCTCGCGCTGCTGCGGGAGACCTGCGAGCGCACGCTCCTGCGCACGGACTTCCCGGAGCTCGGCCGGCGGATCGAGGCCAAGGTGCGGGACAGCTACGTGCGCGGGGACCGGAGGATCATCGTGGTCACCGACCGCGTGAGCTGCTTCGACGTGGTGGTGGGAACCCTGCCCTTCAAGGGGCAGGTGCTGAACGGGGTCGCCGCCTTCTGGTTCGAGCGCACCCGGGAGATCGCCCCCAACCACCTGCTCGAGGTCCCGGACCCGTGCGTGTCGGTGGTCCGCGAGTGCCGTGTCCTCCCGGTCGAGTTCGTGATGCGCGCCTTTCTCACCGGCTCGAGCAAGACTTCCATCTGGACCGCCTACGAGCGCGGCGACCGCGAGTACTGCGGACACCGGCTGCCCGAGGGGCTGCACAAGCACGAGCGCCTCCCGGAGCCCCTGCTCACGCCGACCACCAAGGCCGAACAGGGCGCCCACGACGAGCTCACCTCGCGCGGGGAGCTCATCGCCCGGGGCGTGATCGACGAGGAGCTCTACGACCGCGCCGAGCAGATGGTCCGCGCCCTTTTCGAGGAGGGGAGCCGCTGGGCGGAGAGCCGCGGCCTGATCCTGGTCGACACCAAGTACGAGCTCGGGATCGATCCCGAGGGACGGCTGGTGGTGGTCGACGAGATCCACACCCCCGACTCCTCCCGGTACTGGTATCGGGAGGGCTATGAGCGCGCGCTCGCCACCGGTGGCGACCCCGAGGCGCTCGACAAGGAGTACCTCCGCCGTTGGCTCGGCGAGCGGGGCTACCGGGGGGAGGGCCCCGTCCCGGAGATCCCGGTGGAGGTCCGCTCCGAGGCGGCGCGCCGGTACATCGAGGCCTTCGAGCAGATCACCGGCCGCTCCTTCGAGCCCGACCTCGCGGATCCGGAGGTGCGCATCCGCCGCAACCTCGGCCTCTAGCCGGGTGGTCGGCGGTTCCGCCCGGTGCGGCGAGGCCCGACCTCCGGGTGGGCCCGCTGCGGAGCCCGCCCATCTCCTGCGCCAGGGGCTGCGCGTGGCCTGTGCGGCGGCGCTGCTCGTGCTCGCCTTTCCCCCGCACGCCGTGCTGCCGGCCGGCCTGCTCGTGCTCGCCCCGCTCGCCGCAGCCCTGGAGCGCTGCCGCGGCCCCGGCACCGCGTTCCTGCTCGGGCTCGGGTTCGGCGTGCCGGGGCTGCTCGCCGTGTGTCCATGGGTCGTCCACATGCTCTCGGTGGAGGCGGATGTGCCGCGGCCCGCGGCCTGGGTGGCAGCGGTGGGCCTCGCGGTCGTCACCGCCTCCTTCGGTGCCGCGGCGGCCTCGGCCTACCGGGCCCTCCGGCCGCGCCTTTCCGCCGCGGCGGCGCCGCTGGCCTTCGGCGCCGTCTGGGCCCTCGTGGAGCTGGTGCGCGCCGAGCCCGCGCGGCTGCCCTGGGTGCTCCTGCCCCACGCGCTCGCGCGCCATCCGCTGCTCCTCCAGACGGCCGAGCTCGGCGGTGCCCTGGTTCCCGGCTTCGTGCTCGCGAGCCTGCAGGCCGGTTTCGGGATGGCGCTCGTGCATCGGCGCCTGACTCCGCTCGCCGCCCCGCTCGCGCTCGGCGCGTTGGCCCTCGGGCATGGCGTCCTGGGGCTCCTGGCTGCCGTTCCGGCGGGCGAGGCCTACCGGGTGGGGATCGTGCAGGCTGCGATCCCGCAGCACGAGCGCTTCCGGGAGGGGTCGGCACGCCGGAACACCCGGAGGCACGAGGCGCTCACCCGGGAGCTCGTCCGCCGCGAGCGACCCGATCTGGTGGTCTGGTCGGAGACCGCGATCGACACGGACCTCGACCGCGCCCCCGAGCTGGCCGCCGAGATCGGCCGGCTGGTGGATGAGCTCGGGGTGCCGCTGCTCACGGGAGCTCCGCGCTCGCGGGACGGCTCCCCCACCAACTCGGTGGTGCTCTTTCTCCCGGGCCGGGGCATCGCGGCGACCTACGACAAGCAGATCCTGGTTCCCTTTGCCGAGTTCGATCCGCCCCTGCGCCGGCTCTGGCGGCCCCTGCTGGGCGGCGTGACGCAGGGAGACCCGTACGTGCCGGGCGCCGGCCCGGTGGTCTTCCGCAACGGCGTGCCGCCCCTGGCCACCCCGATCTGCTTCGAGATCACCTACCCCTTCCTGGTGCGGGCGATGCGCGAGGCCGGTGCAGAGCTCGTGGTGAATCTCACCAACGACGCCTGGTTCGGCCGGGACCCGGCCCTCGAGATGCATTTCGCCCACGCCGTCTTCCGGGCCATCGAGACCCGGACCTTCGTGGTCCGGGCTGCCAACACGGGTATTTCCGGGGTGATCGACCCCCGGGGCGTGGCGCGCGGGCAGCTCGGCATCTTCGAGGAGGGCACCCTGGTGGCCGACGTCCACCGGAGCTCGCCCCGAACGCTCTACGCGCGCTTCGGATCGGGGCCGGCTGCAGGCGCGCTCGCGGCCCTGCTCGTCCTCCTTGCGGTGGGTCCCGGCCGCTTCCGGCGCCGCCGCGGAGCCCACCGGGGTTGAGCGGCGCCGGGGTGCAGGTGGCCCCCCTCCCGGCAGGGGACGTGGGGGCAGCGGCCGAGGTCCTGGCCCGCGCCTTTCGGGACAACCCCCTCCCCCGGGTGCTCCTCCCTGGGGGCCACCCGGAGAGGCGGCTCCGGGCCGTGCGGGCCGGGTTCTCGGTGCTCCTTCCGGTCGCCGCCTCGCGGGGGACCGTGCTCGCCGCATGGCGGGAAGGCCGCCCTGTCGGCATCCTGATCGGGCTCGGCCCCAGCCAGTGGCCGCTTCCGCTGCCCCCGGTTCGGGCCCGGCTCCGGGCCCTGGCGGCGCAGGGGCTTCGCGCCACCTGGCGGCTGGCGGAGCTCTCGGAGCGGCTGGCACGGCTGCATCCGGGCGCACCCCACGCCTACCTCGCGGCGCTCGGGGTGGAGCCGGCGTTTCGCGGACGGGGCGCAGGACGCGCGCTTCTGGCCCGGTGGCTGGAGTTGACGAGGGGGTTTCGGGTTCCCAGCTACCTGGAGACCGACCGCGAGGCGAACCTCCGCTTCTACGGCGCGGCCGGCTTCGGCGTGGTGGGGAGCCTGTCGTTCCGGGGCGTCGCGATCTGGCGCATGGAACGGCCGGTGGCGGGGCCGGTCGAGCCCCCCGGCGTCCTCGCCGGGGCGCGGGGAGAGGGGGCGGGCGAGGTCCGGGGGTGAGCCACCCGAGGGCGCGCGGGAAGGGGGAGTGATGTTCGGACGGCGGCCGGATGGCGAGCTGGTGCGGGACCTGCCGGCGGTGCGGCGCTTCATGCCCTTCCTCTCCCCCCGCCGCAACGAGTCGCTGGTCTACTTCGCCCAGGAGGTGGACGTCGAACCGGCCCTCGGCTTCCTCGAGCGGGTGAACCGCGATCGCCGCGCCGACCGACGGGTGACGCTCTTCCACCTCCTGCTCCGCGCCATCGCCCGGACCCTCGAGGAGCGCCCGCGGCTCAACCGCTTCGTCGCCGGGGGCCGGCTGTGGCAGCGGGACGGCGTGTACCTGACCTTCAGCGCCAAGCGCTCCTTCGACGAGGATGCGCCGATCCTCACCGTGAAGCGGCGCTTCGAACCCGGCGAGAGCCTCGAGGAGATGGTCGAGGGGATCCTGGTACCGCTCCGGGCGCGACGGGCGGGAAGGCGCGACACGGCAGATGCCGAGGTCGACATGCTGCTGCGGCTGCCGCCTCCCCTCGTGCGCCTGGCGATGGGTTTGGTGGAGCTCGTCGACGCCTTCGGACTGCTGCCCCGGCGGATGATCGAGCCCGATCCGATGTACACCTCCGCCTTCGTGGCGAACCTCGGCTCGGTGGGGCTCGACGCGGGCTACCACCACCTGTGGGAGCACGGCACCTGTCCCCTGTTCTGCGTCATGGGCCGGATCCGCGAGGGGACGGACGGACGGCGTCGGATGACGCTCAAGTGGACCTACGACGAGCGCGTGGAGGACGGATTCTACTGCGCGCGCGCCACGGAGCGGCTGCGCGAGCTGCTCGAGAAGCCGGAGCACCTGTAGATGGCCCGCCGCGACCTGTACGAAGTCCTCGGGGTGTCCCGCGATGTGGACCCGGACGAGCTGCGCAAGGCGTACCGCAAGCTCGCCCGGAAATACCACCCCGACGTCAATCCCGGCGACAAGGAGGCCGAAGAGCGCTTCAAGGAGATCTCCGAGGCCTACGCCGTGCTCTCCGACCCGGAGAAGCGGCGCAACTACGACGAGTTCGGCGAGCTCGCGCTGCAGAGCGGGTTCGATCCCGAGGAGGCGCGACGGGCCCGCGAGCGGTTCCGGACCGAGTTCACGGGCGACGTCTTCGGCGGCGCACGCGGCGAGCGCTTCGCCTTCGGCGGCTTCGAGGACATCCTCGGCGATCTCTTCGGCGGCTTCCGCACCGGCCGCCGGGCCGGCTTCGGGCCGCGCCCGCTCGAGCGGGGGCCGGACCTCGAAGCGGAGCTCGAGCTCGGTTTCCGGGAGGCGGCCCTCGGGTGCGAGAAGCGCCTCACCGTCAGCCGACCCACCGCCGAGGGCGGCCTGCGCAGCGAGCGGGTGACCGTGCGCATTCCCCCCGGTGTCCGAACGGGTGGTCGGATCCGGATCCCCGGCAAGGGTGGGGAGGGCCCGGGTGGGCCGGGCGACCTCTACTGCCGGATTCGCGTGCGGCCCCACCCCGTCTTCCGGCCCGAGGGGCGCGACGTCTACCTCGACGTGCCCATCACGGTTCGGGAGGCCGTCAAGGGCGCGCGCGTTGAGATTCCCACGCTCGATGGCCGCGCCACCATCACCATCCCTCCCGGGACGGACAGCGGTCGGCGGCTGCGCCTTCGTGGAAAGGGAATTCCCGCGGCAGGTGGCCGGCCGGCCGGAGACCTCTACGCCATCGTCCAGATCCGGGTCCCGAAACAGCTCGACGACGCAGCGGAAAAGGCCCTCGACGAGCTCGCCCGGCTCGACCCGCCCGACATCCGTGCCGATCTATTCCGGGACGCCTGAGGTCGCCGCTGGCGGTCGCCCACCACTTTGCGATCCTGTTCCGGAAATGTCCGAAGCCTCCGGCACGCCCCCGCCCCGGCCGCACCCGAGCCGCGCCCCCGCCGTGCCCCCGTCGCCGCGCTCCCGGCGGCCCTGCCGGCCCGACGACGGCCGCCTCGTGCGCGGCCGCCGCAGCCGGGCGCGGATCCGGGAGGCTGCGCGGGAGCTCTTCCGGGAACGGGGATTCGACGGCGCCACCCTTCGCGCCATCGCGGCCCGGGCCGGCATGGGTGCGAGCTCCATCTACCGCCACGTCCGCTCGAAGGAGGAGCTCCTCGTGCAGGAGCTCGCCGACCTGCAGGAGGAGGCGTGGCGCCGCTTCCGGATCGAGGAGCGAAGCCTCCCCCGGCGGCCGACCCGCGAGCGGCTGCAGCGCTTCTTGGAGCTCCAGCACGAGCTGCTCGTGGGGGACCGCGACCTCACGACCATCGCGCTGCGCGCGACGACCCGGCCGGAGGCCCGCGTGGCCCGCCACGTGCTCCGTCTGCACGAGCGCACCGTGGCGCTGCTCGTGGAGCTCCTGCAGCAGGGCCGGCTTCGGGGCGAGCTGCGGCGGGAGGTGGACGTGCTCACCGCCGCCCAGGCGATCTTCCACCTGAGCCAGGGCGCGCGCATCCCCTGGGCGAACGGCGCGCTCTCCTCCGACGCCTGTCGCCGCACCATCGAGGCGAGCGTGGACCTCCTGTTCGCGGGCATCGCCCCGCCGGCGCCCGCCTAGACCGGCCCCCGTGCGCGCCGTCGTCGCCGAGACCCTGGGGCCGCCCGAGGCGCTGCGCGTCCGCGAGCTTCCGGATCCGGAGCCGGGCCGGGGCGAGATCCGGGTGGCGGTGCGCGCCGCAGGCGTCAACTTCGCCGACTCGCTGATCATCGAGGGGCGGTACCAGGTCCGCGCCGAACCCCCGTTCGTGCCGGGCGCGGAGCTCGCCGGCGTCGTCGATGCCATCGGTCCCGGGGTCCGGCAGCCGGCGGTGGGCGACCGGGTGCTGGCGACCGTGCCCCACGGTGCCTTCGCGGAGAAGGCGGTGGTGCCCGCGGAGGCCGCCGTGCCGATTCCCGACGGCATCGACGACGAGACGGCCGCGGTCCTCCCCATCGTGTACCCGACCTCGTACGCCGCGCTCGCCCTGCGCGCCGGCCTGCGGCGCGGCGAGACCCTGCTGGTCCACGCGGCGGCCGGGGGCGTCGGGCTCGCCGCCGTCCAGATCGGGAAGGCGCTCGGTGCCCGGGTCTTCGGCACCGCCGGCGGCCCGGAGAAGTGCGAGGTCGTGCGCTCCGCCGGGGCCGAGCTGGCCATCGACTACCGGGCGGAGGACTTCCGGGCTGCCGTCATGGAGGCCACCCGCGGCCGCGGCGTCGACGTGGTCTACGACCCGGTGGGTGGCGACACCACCGACGAGTCGATCCGCTGCCTCGCGTGGAACGGACGCCTGCTCGTCGTGGGCTTCGCGAGCGGGACGATTCCGGCGATCCGCGCCAACCGGATCCTGCTCCGCAACATCGGCGTCCTCGGCCTCCACTGGCCGGCCTGGAGGGACCACGATCCGGAGGGAGTCCGCACCACCTTCGACGCGATCTTTCGCATGGTTCAGGACGGCAGCCTCGCGCCCCGCATCGCGGACCGCGTGCCGCTCGAGCGCGCCCCCGACGCCATCCGGGCCGTGGCTTCTCGCGCCACCACCGGAAAGATCGTCGTCCTGCCCTGACCGCGGAGCGCACCGGCGGTCGCGGGCGAAGCGGCGGTCGGCGGCTCCCGGGCCCGGGAGCCTCCGGTGCCGGGGCGGGCTGCTGCCTTCCCGCGGGCGGAAGGCGGCCCCGACGGGGTTCGGCCTCAGGTCCTGCCCCGATTCTTCCGATGAGTTGCCGGGCTGCCGCGCACCGGGCGGCGCTCGGAATCGGGAGGGGGGTGTTGGTCCGGCGGGTTTTCGAAGCCCGGCTCTTCCTGGCCCTGCTGCCCGGTGCCTGGCCCGCCGCCGGGCTGCCCGAGGTGCGGTTTCTCGCTCCTCCGGACGG
>JALSIO010000748.1 GCA_026989995.1 Myxococcales bacterium | reverse complement strand
GCTACTGGCTCGAGGATGCGGAGCGGGATGAGAGCGCCGCCGCGCGGGAGGACGAGCCTCCCCCACGGCTGCCGCCGCCCACGGAGGAGGACTGCTATCGCGCCCTCGATCAGGGGCTCGGCGATACGCCGGAGCGGGAGAAGCGCCTGCGCCTGCGCGCCTGGCATCGCCACAACGACGCCCTGCGCGGGGTCGTTCTCGACTCCCTGGGTCTGCCCGGGATCGCGCGCCCGCGGGACTGTCCCTGCGGGCGCTGGCGGGACAATCTCGAGGCGCTCGTGCCGCTGCTCGCCGCGGAGGTGGCGGAGGAGCGGCTGCTCGCGGCGGAGGCGCTGCGCGAGCTCGGCCGCTTCGAGGAGGCGCGCGCCCTGCTCGAAAGCCTGCGCGATCCGCGGCTCGCCCGCATCCGCGATCTTCTCCTCGCCCGCTGCCGGGCGCGGGATGCGCAGCTATTCGAGCTGCCCGCCCGCGGCGAGGAGGGGGCGGGCGCGCCCCGCTAGCCGCCGAAGCTCCGGGCGAGGAGCTCGGGAGCGAGCCTTCCGGCGCTGAAGCTGCGGCCGCTCTCGAGCGCGGTGATATGGACCCGGGCGGGGCTGAAGAGCAGCCGGTCGATGCGGTAGAAATCGCAGCCGGCCTCCCGGAACAGCTCGGCGAAGGGGCGGCACCAGTCCGGCGAGCTCGAGCTCGGCAGCTGCTCGGCGAGCTCGTGCGGGCCATGATGCAGTTCAAGAGCTTTGCGATCGGCTTCAGCCAGCGGGTGCTGGCCCGCCGTGTGTATGCCGCGCACCCCATGGGCCGGCATGGCCGGTCTGGGTGAACTCATGGTGCTGCTCACCGTCGGCGGCCTGTTCGCCACGTGGGCGAAGGACGTCTCCAAAGGGCGGACGCCCGAGGCGCTGTTCGACGATCGCGACGATGTGCGCTTCGAAACCCTTCTCGCCGCCATGCTGGTGCATCCCCGCGCGTGCGGGGGGACCCGGCAGCCGGAGGATCGGCAGGCCGGGAGAAAGGGGGCATCCCCGCGCGTGCGGGGGAACCACGATGCGGCCGTCAGCGTCCCGGACCACCGACGGTGCATCCCCGCGCGTGCGGGGGAACCTCTAATTCAACTTCAGGTTTGGTTTCGAATTCAGGTGCATCCCCGCGCGTGCGGGGGAACCTCACGACCCCAGGTTGTGGCTTGCCCCCCTTACGGTGCATCCCCGCGCGTGCGGGGGAACCGCCGGTCGAGGAGCGGCCTATGATCGCTTCCCCGGTGCATCCCCGCGCGTGCGGGGGAACCCTGCTCCACGATTGGAGCGGCGCGGATGATCTGGGTGCATCCCCGCGCGTGCGGGGGAACCACCAGATCCCAACGGCGCTTGCCCTCATCGTGCGGTGCATCCCCGCGCGTGCGGGGGAACCGCGGAGGCGATGGCGCGCTGGCAAAGCGCGCCGGGTGCATCCCCGCGCGTGCGGGGGAACCCACACCTCGCGCCGGAACATCTGCGCGCGGCGGGGT
>JALSIO010000747.1 GCA_026989995.1 Myxococcales bacterium | reverse complement strand
GGAGTCGAGGTAGGCCTCGCGGTGGAAGAGCGGGAAGGGGCCCTTCTCCCGCGCGAGCTCGACGGAGGCGTGGTAGGCGGCGTCCCGGATCTCGCGCATCAGCTCCGCCGCGAAGCGCCGGGCCTCGGGGCTGCCGTAGGGAAGCCCGAGGCAGGCGAGGGCGTCGGCGAGGCCGGTGACGCCGAGCCCGATGCGGCGGGTGGCGCGGGCCCGCTCGGCCTGGGCCGGGAGGGGAAAACGAGAGACCTCCACGACGTCGTCGAGCATGCGCACCGCCACGGGGACGAGGGCCCGCAGGGCCCTGCGATCGAGGTGGGCGTGCTCCGTGAAGGGGTCGCGGACGAAGGCGGTGAGGTTGATGGACCCGAGGTCACAGGCTCCGTAGGGCGGAAGGGGAATCTCTCCGCAGGGGTTGGTGGCGGTCAGGAACTCGCAGTCGTGGAGGTTGTTCTCGGCGTTGATCCGGTCCACGAAGAGCACGCCCGGCTCCGCGGCGTCATAGGTCGCCCGGAGGATGCGGTCCCAGAGGGCGCGGGCACGCACGCGGCGAAGCACGCGGCAGGGGATCGGCCCGTCACTTCCGGTCCACCGCCGGTGGACGACCTCTCCGCCCTCGGCGGGAACACCGTCGGCGGGAAAGACCAGGGGCCAGTCGGCATCCCGCCGGACGGCCTCCACGAAGGCATCGCTCACCTGGACCGAGAGATTGAAGTGGCGCAGCTCCCGGGGGTCGTACTTCGCGGTGACGAATTCCTCGATGTCCGGGTGGTCGCAGCGGAGCGTGGCCATCATGGCGCCGCGGCGGGCCCCCGTGCTGAGCAGCGTGGCGCACATGGCGTCCCAGATGCGCATGAAGGAGACCGGCCCCGACGCCACGGTTCCGACCGTCTGCGCCTCCGTGCCCCGGGGCCGGAGGGTCGAGAAGTCGTAGCCCACGCCACCGCCCTGCTGCATGGTGAGCGCGCCCTCCTTGAGGGCATCGAAGATGCCGTCGAGCGAGTCCTCGATCACACCCATCACGAAGCAGTTGAAAAGCGTCACCCGGTGGCCGGTGCCCGCCCCCGCCAGGATCCGGCCGCCGGGGAGGAAGCGGAAGCCGCGCAGGGCCTCGAGGAAGAGCGTCTCGAAGCTCGCCGACTCCTTCTCCGCCGCCGCGAGCGCGCGGGCCACCCGGCGCCAGGTGTCGTGGATGTCGCGGTCGCGCGGCTCGCCGGAAACGCGCCAGCGGTACTTCACGTCCCAGACGTGCTCCGACACCTCGCACTCGAAGGGAGCGTGGGGCACGGGTGCCTCCGGGGTGCGCAGCGCGCTCGGCTCCAGTCTACCCGGCCGGCCGCTCCCCGCCGCTCCCTGCCGCTCCCCGCTGCGTGGACGGCCGTGCCCGGGTCGCGTAGCATCCCCGGGCGCGCCGGAGGTGCCCATGGAAGGGGAGTCCCGGGACTTCATGCCGGCCGCGGGCCGGGACTGGCTCCTGCCGCTCTACGATCCGGTGGACCGCCTCCTGCGGGGCGG
>JALSIO010000746.1 GCA_026989995.1 Myxococcales bacterium | reverse complement strand
CCCCGCTGTGCCCTCGACGAGCTCGTCTTCGCATCGCCTGTCACAACGCGGCCTCCCCGGCGCCTGTCTGCTTGGAGAACGAGAGCCCATCCCGGCCCATATGGAACGTCGGGCGGTACGGACTGGAGGACGCCATGCTTCTCTTCGTGCACCGGAAGGCGCCACGGATCGAAGATGTGGAAACGGCGATGCGTCGCCTGTTCCGCCGCTTCGGCCTGCAGGATGCCCGGGCGGAGTGGGACCCCGACGGAGGTTGGATCTGGAGATACGAGCGCAGGGCTCTCCCCGTCGAATTCCGGGTCCGGCTTCGCGACGAGCGTTCCAGCGAGCTGGCTGCTCGCTTCTCGGTGGCTTTGGGGACTCTTCCGGCGGCGGATGAGAACCGGCCAGGCGTGCTCGCAACCTACCGCCGGCTGCTCGAGCTCAACTACGAGCAGATCGCGGTCGGTGCGCTCGGCGTGAGGGAGTCTCTTCTCGTCTACGATCACGTCTTCGACCTCGACCGCGACACGTTCTCCGATCTCGGGGAGTACCTCGAGTGGCTGGCGGAGCAGGCTCGGCGGGCGGCCGACGAGCTCCGCGCGCTCGCGGCGCGGATCGACGAGCAGGCCGGGTCGGCTGCCTGAAGGTCGGAACGGAACCGGGCTGATCGGTCGGGCCGTGCCGAGCCGGTCGCCGGGGCTGCCGGGGACGCGGCCGGGACTCCGCCGGGGCGTATGGATGGGGTCGGCCGCTGCGTCCATCGAATCGACCCGCCCCCCGGCGCCTCGGGTCGCGGACTTCTCGGCTGCGAACGAGGCGCCCGTTCAGCGCCTCGCCGGTACCCTCCTGCACAGTCGGCCCGGTCGGGGGCGGCGGGTGCCGGGGGCCGGGCGGGGATCCGGTGTCTTCGCCCGGCGATCCGGCACGGGTGGGAGGCGGACGGGGCTTTGGGGTGGTTCCGAGGGCGCCACGGGGGCGGCGGAGATGCCGGGGCGGGGCGTGCCGGAGAGAAGATGGCCGGCCGTGACGCGCGCGCGCGACGGCGGCGCACGGATGGGAGTCGCGGGAACGGTGCCGGTCGGCTGGCGGGCCGCGCCACCCGAGCCGGGAGCGGCGGCGGCTCCGGCGGGGCACGGAGCGAGGGCGCGGATCCTTCGCGGGGGCCGGGGCGGCGGGCTCGGGCCGGGCTCGGCCTCGTCTGGCTCGGGCTCCTCGGGCTGGCGGCGGCGTGGCTCGCCTTCTCGAAGCTCATGCCGGAGCCGGCGCGCACGCCGGAGCGGGTGCGGCTGGCGCGGGTGGTGGCCAAGGGGGAGGGCCCCGCGCGCTTCGATCCGGCCCGGGCGAGCCTGGCCTTTCCCCTCTACGTCCGGCTCGAGGAGGTCGCGCCGGTCTTCCTCGAGCTCCTCCTGCTGAGCGAGGACCAGCGATTCTTCGCGCACTTCGGGCTGGATCCGGTCTCGCTCCTGCGCACCACCTCGGCGGCGGCCTTCGGGCGGGGTGGGGGTGGTGGGAGCACGCTCACGCAGCAGCT
>JALSIO010000745.1 GCA_026989995.1 Myxococcales bacterium | reverse complement strand
TACCCGCCCACGCCGACCCGCGTTCAGGTGGAAGGGCACACGTGGTGACGCCAGGCCCGCGACCCACCCGCCCGTGCGCGCCGGTCTCCGGCCCCGCCGACGCGACGGACCGGCGTCCGAACATCTCGCAGGGGGCGCAGCGGCGGTTCTTCCCGGCCCCCTGGGCTCCCCGGGAGGATGGGCGAGCCGGGACGGTCCCGGGGCGCGAACCGGTCGGAGGACGGAGACTACGGGGCCAGGAGGAGCCTGCTCCGACCAGCCCGACCGGCACCGGAGTGTGGGCATCGGAACCTGGTCGCGCGTCCGGCGGTAGGTGCCGCTCGTGCCGGACTTTCCGGCAACCGAAGGCTCAGCGCCCCCTTCAGGGGCTTGCCATCGGCTTTTCCACGGGAACTGCGGCCACGGGCCGCCCTCCCCGACCGCGCTGTTTGGCCCATACTCTACCGTCCGGGTATCCAACCCGGAGCGCCCGAAGGAGGCAGGCACCGTGCGCATCCGGGCCACGACCGACGAAACGCTGGATCTGGCCGCCCTGGTCCCGAAGCGGATCGCCGAGTGGGAAACGCTTCCGGCCAACTCGGACCGGGCCCGCGCCTTCTACGAGGACCAGGTCTTCCCCCTGGCCTGCGAGAGGATGCGCGCCGTCGCCGAGAGCAATCCGCGAGCTGCCCTGGCGATCGTGCCGGTCGGCACCCAGCCGTATTCCCCCATCCTCGCCGTGCTCGCAAACCCCGCCGACCGCGTGGTCCTGCTTCACACCACCGGGTCGCGGGACGTTGCCCGGGACGTGGCGGCAGCCCTGCGCGAGGACGGGGTCACGGCGATCTTCCTCCGGCCGTGCGGGGACGGTACGGAGGGCACCCGGATCGTGGAGGCCGTGGAGGCCTGCCATCATGCGGCGGGCGCGCCGCCCTCCCGCGCGGTCGTTGTGGACATCACGAGCGGGCGGAAGGCCACGGCCGCCGTGCTCGGCGCGGTTGCCGCGGTGCGGGGGTTCCGGCAGGTCTACATCGAGGCGCGCCCGTCGAGCGCCCACCGGACGTTCATGGTCGACGAGCGGTACGTCCCGCTCGTCTCGGTCCGCGCCGCAATCGGCGCCGACCGGCGCGCCGAGGCCCTGGTGCTTCTCGCGGAGGGTGCCTTCGAGGCCGCGGAGCGGGCCTTCCGCGACGCGGAGCAGGCGGGTGGCGGAGCGCCGCTCGACCGCGCGGGGCGCGCCGCGGCCGCCGCCCTCGCGCGATGGACCCAGCTCGACTTCGCCGGCGCAGCCGGCAGGTTCCGCCGCGCCGCGCGAGCCATTCCTGCCGGGAGCCACGCGGAAGTGCACGCGCTGCTCGAGCGGGCGGCGGAAGCGGCACGTTGGATCGCCGAGGCGGGTGGCACCCCGCGCAGGCATGCCGCCGCCCGGCTCCTCCTCCAGCTCGACCGGCGGGGGAAGCTCCTCACACGCGAGGGCCTGATCCGCCAGCCGGTGGGCCGCGGTCTTCGGGGGCTCGAGGGCGCGGAACTGCGCC
>JALSIO010000744.1 GCA_026989995.1 Myxococcales bacterium | reverse complement strand
GCGCCAGAGATGGGCGGTGGTCCAGGCTCTGCCGAGCCCCCGCGTGCGCAGCGCCAGCATGAAGCTCCAGACGGCCGGGAGGATGGATCCCCAGGTGCTCGCCTGGCGGAAGACGTGGCTTTGGGGCGCATCCGTGCGCCCTTCGATGAGCGGCACCACCACGGCGGGAAGCCGTTGGGAGTTCTCCCGCAGGAAGCGCACCGAGGCCTCGATGCGGTCCGCGCCCTCCGCGTGGGCGCCCGCATGGCCTCCTTCGCCGAAGGTGGCGATGAAGTCGTCCATGCCCTGGGCGTAGGGCCGCCCGAGCTCCGCGATGGTGCCCGGTCGTCCACCGCGATCCAGTGCCACCGGTCGAGGTTGCCCCCGTGGGCGCCTGGGAGGCGGGTTCGACCGCGCGTTCCACCAACTCCCGCGGGACCGGGTGGTCGAGGTCGAGCCGAGGGCGCACGGAGCGGGTCGTGGAGAGCAGCTCGTCGGGGGTGAGCAGGCGCATGGTCCTTCTCCTTCGCGCCGGAACCCGGCCGGCGGGTGGTCAGGCCGCGGAGAGGGCGTGGACGCTGAACCAGCGCTTCGGGTCCGTGAAGACCCGCTCCGTGCGAAAGCCCGCGCTGCCGGCGAGCTCCGCCACGTCCTCGAGGCGGTACTTGTGGCAGTACTCGGTGCAGAGGCTCTCCCCGGCGGCGAGGTCCACGGTGTGGCCGCCGACCCGGACCCGCTGCGCCCGCTCGCTCACGAGGTGCATCTCGATCCGGGGCGGCGCTTCGCGGAAGCGGGCCTCGTGCCGGAACCGCTCCGGCTCGAAGTCGGCACCGAGGACGCGGTTCACGTGGCGCAGCAGGTTCCGGTTGAACTCGGCCGTCACGCCCTCGGGGTCGTCGTAGGCCCGCTCGAGCACGCACCGGTCCTTCAGGAGGTCGACGCCGAGGAGGAGCCCGCCCTGCGGGCCCACGAGCTCGCGCACCCGACGCAGGAAGGCGCCGGCGGCCTCCGGGCTGAAGTTCCCGATGGTGGATCCGGGGAAGAAGGCGACCCGCCGGGCCGGAGCTCGCCGGGGCCTCGGCAGCGTGAGCTGCGCCTCGAAGTCCGCGCAGACCGGAAGCACCTCGAGCCCCGGGTAGTCGCGGGCGAGGGCGGCGGCGGAGTTCGCCAGGTGGTCCCGGGAAATGTCGACCGGGATGTAGGCCGCCGGGCTTTCGAGCGCGTCGAGCAGCCGCCGGGTCTTGAGACTGCTGCCACTTCCGTACTCGACGAGCAGGCAATCGGCGCCGGCGAAGGACGCCATCTCCGGCGCGAAACGCTCGAGGATCGAGAGCTCGGTGCGGGTCGGGTAGTAGGCGTCGAGCTCGCAGATCCGGTCGAAGAGTTCCGAGCCCCGGTCGTCGTAGAGCAGCTTGCTCGGAAGGCACCGCGGGCGCGCGGCGAGGCCCTCCATCACCTCGGCCAGAAGGGCGCTCCGGTCGGGGGCGCGGTCCAGGGTGATCGCGGGGGCTTCGGGGGAGGCTTCCGGGGCGGTCAT
>JALSIO010000743.1 GCA_026989995.1 Myxococcales bacterium | reverse complement strand
CCAGGACGAGGACTAGCCGCTCCCGGGGGACCCCGATGTACCGAAAGTTCCTGAACGCCCGCAGTCCGCTGCGACTGCTCGAGAAGGGCCTGCACGGCGGCCTCGGCCGGGGCAACCTCGGAGCCGTGGTCGCCGGGCACGGCGTGGGCAAGACCCCCTTCCTGGTGGGTGTCGCCCTCGACGAAATGCTGCGGGGCGGGCACGTGCTCCATGTCGCCCTCGACGAGAGCCTGCAGCACGTCCGGGACCACTACGACACCGTCTTCGCCGATCTCGCCAGCACCAGCCATCTCGAGCACGAGGCGGAGGTGCACGCGGACGTGGACCGGCACCGCAGCATCCGGTGCTACCCGCGGGAGCGCTTCGACGTCTCGCGGCTCCGCGAGGCCGTCGCCCTCGAGGTGGAGGCCGGCGCGCGCCCGGACCTCATCGTGGTCGAGGGCTTCGACGTCTCGAAGCGGGAGGAGGTCGAGGCGCTGCGCAGCTTCGCGCGGGAGCTCGACGCGGAGGTGTGGCTCTCGGTCGCCATCCAGGAGGAGAAGGTCGCGGGCATCCCGAAGGCGCTCGACGGCGTCGCGGATCTCGTGAGCGTGATTCTCGCCCTCGAGCCGGGCGACGGGGTGATGCACCTGCGCGCCCTCAAGGACCACGACAACCCGGACCTCTCCGAGCTGCACGTCGCCCTCGACCCGAGAACCCTCCTCCTCGTCCGCGCCTGAGCGCACCGCCGCTCGCGCTGCCCGCGGGCCCCGGCCGGCATTCCAGCCCGATCACCCGGCCCGGCTTCCGGGTGCTCTCCGTACGCCTTTCGTCGTGGCGCCCTGCCGCAGCCGGCCGGGCGAGCCCCGCCGCCGGCGGGGGTGCAGCCCTTCGGGCCGGGCTAGCGGAGCAGGCGCCCGAGCACCTGCTCGCGGGCGATGCGGCGGAGGTCGGAGTAGACGATCCCGGTCGAGCTCGACGAGGTCGACTTGCGCGCCCGCGCGGTGCCACGGCCCGCGCTCGAAGCCTTCCGGGTCGCGGCCGCCTTTCGCGCCGCGCCGGACTTCTTCTCGGTGGACTTCGACGCGCGTTTCGAGCTGCTGCCGGTCGCCTGGCGTCCGGAACTCGTGCGCTTGGTGCTGGGGGTCTTCTTCCGGGCAGCCATCTCGGGGGTCCTCCCTCGGTATTCCGCGCCCGCAGGGTAGCCGACCGCCCGGGGCGGTCGAGAGTCAGGATCCCGGTTCCGGGCCGCGGAGCACGCTCAACCGGTCCCGCCATGCCGAGCGGAAGGCGATGACCTCCGCCCGCGTGAAGCCGAGCTCCTCACCGATGGCCGCGATGGCGGCCGCCTCCTCGGAGGAGATGGTTCCGTCGGCGGCGGCCACGGCGTGGAGGCACTCGAGCAGGCGGGCCCGCTGCTCGGGCGTGGCGATGCGACGGAACTCCCGGGTGACCACGTAGTCCTCCGTGCCCCCGAGAAGCCGGCTTCTCGTCCTTGCGATCTCCACCACCAGGGCTGCTTCGGAATCGCCGAGGCC
>JALSIO010000742.1 GCA_026989995.1 Myxococcales bacterium | reverse complement strand
GGGCACCCTCGACGAGGTCCGGGAGGAGCTCCGCGCCCTCGACCGCGTCCTCGACGAGGTGCCGGAGCTGCGCGCGGTGCTCTTCCGGCCGCTTCGGCCGGTGGCGGAGCGCCGCCGCGTCCTGCTCGAGGTGGCCGATCGCCTCCCGCTGCGCCCGCTGGTGCGGAACTTCGCGGCCTTCCTGATCGACCGCCGCCGCGTCATCCTCTTCGCGGCCATTCGCGCCGAGTTCGAGCGCCTGGTGGACGCCGCCGAGGGCCGGGTGCGGGCGGAGGTCGTGACGGCCAGCCCGCTTTCCACGCCCGCAGCCGAGCGACTGCGGGAGGCGCTCGCCGCCCGTACCGGCCGCCAGGTGGAACTCGACATCCGCGTGGAACCGGACCTCATCGGCGGGGTGGTGGCGGTGGTGGGCGCCCTCCGCTTCGACGGAAGCCTCCGCACCCAGCTCCGCCGCCTGCACGCCAATCTCACGAAGGGATGAAGCCATGCCCATCGACATCAAGCCCGCCGAGATCACCGACATCCTCAAGCGCGAGATCAAGGACTACGGCCGTGAGATCGACGTGGCCGAGACCGGCTCCGTGCTCTCCATCGGAGACGGCATCGCACGCGTCTACGGTCTCGACCAGGTGATGGCGGGCGAGCTGGTCGCCTTCCCGGGCGACGTCCTCGGGATGGTGCTGAACCTCGAGGAGGACAACGTCGGCGTCGCGGTGATGGGCGAGGGGGAGCACATCCGCGAGGGCGACGTGGTCCGGCGCACCGGTCGGATCGTCGAGGTGCCGGTCGGGGAGTCGCTGCTCGGCCGCGTGGTCAATGCCCTCGGCCAGCCCATCGACGGCAAGGGGGCGATCGACGCGACGGAGTACCGCCGGGTCGAGGTCAAGGCGCCGGGAATCGTGAAGCGCCGTTCGGTTCACGAGCCGCTCATGACGGGCATCAAGGCCATCGACGCGATGACGCCGATCGGCCGCGGCCAGCGCGAGCTCATCATCGGCGACCGCCAGACCGGAAAGACGGCCATTGCGATCGATACCATCATCAACCAGAAGAACACCGACGTCTATTGCATCTACGTCGCCACCGGGCAGAAGCAGTCCACCGTGGCGCAGGTGGTGGACAAGCTCCAGCAGTACGGCGCGATGGAGTACACCATCGTGGTGGCCGCCACCGCCAGCGAGCCGGCCCCGCTGCAGTTCATCTCGCCGTACAGCGGCTGCGCCATGGGCGAGTGGTTCCGGGACAACGGCAAGCACGCCCTCATCATCTACGACGATCTCTCGAAGCAGGCCGTGGCCTACCGGCAGCTGTCGCTGCTGCTCCGCCGGCCGCCGGGGCGCGAGGCGTACCCCGGCGACGTCTTCTATCTGCACTCGCGGCTCCTCGAGCGGGCGGCGAAGATGTCGGACGCCGAGGGCGGAGGGAGCCTCACGGCGCTGCCGATCATCGAGACCCAGGCCGGTGACGTCTCTGCCTACATCCCGACGAACGTCATCTCGATCACCGACGGGCAGATCTTCCTGGAGACGGACCTGTTCAATGCCGGCATCCGTCCGGCGGTGAACGTGGGCCTTTCGGTTTCGCGGGTGGGCGGCGCCGCACAGGCCAAGGCCATGAGGGCGGTGGCAGGGCAGCTCAAGCTCAACCTCGCCCAGTACCGGGAGATGGCGGCCTTCGCCCAGTTCGGCAGCGACCTCGACAAGGCCACGCAGGAGCAGCTCGCCAACGGGGAGCGGCAGACCGAGATCCTCAAGCAGCCGCAGTACCACCCGATGCCCATGGAGGAGCAGGTGGTGGCGATCTTCGCGGCCACGCCGCGAGAGGATCGGCCCTCGTGGATCCGCACCATCCCGGTCTCGGAGGTCTCGCGCTACGAGCGGGACATGCTCGCCTTCCTCCGCGACCGGCACCCCGAGATCCTGGCCGACATCCGCGACACGGGGGCGCTTTCGGAGCAGACCGAGCAGAAGCTCATCGCCGCACTCGACGAGTTCGCCGAGCTCTTCCAGGTGGGCGAGGGAAGTGCCCGGGACGCCGCCTAGACCCATGCCGAGCCTGAAGGACATCCGGCGCCGGATCGACAGCGTCCACAAGACGCAGCAGATCACGCGCGCCATGCGGATGGTGGCGGCGGCGAAGCTCCGCCGAGCCCAGGACGCCATCCTCTCGGCCCGGCCCTACGCCGAGCGGATGCGCGCCACCCTCGGCGAGGTCGCGGCCAGCCAGCTCGAGGCCGGCCACGAGCTTCTCGAGGAGCGCGAGCAGGTTCGGGCCCGGGAGCTCGTCGTGATCGCCTCGGATCGCGGCCTCTGCGGTGGCTTCAACCACAACCTCGTCAAGCGGGCCGAGGTGGAGATCGCGAAGTGCGAGGCCGACGGAATCGGCTTCGGGCTCACCTTGGTGGGCCGCAAGGCGGTGGAGCACCTGCGGCGGCGGCATCCGGAGCAGGTCACCCACACGCTCACGGGGATCAGCCAGGTCGCCTACGGCCACGCGGTGCAGCTCGCGGATCACGTGGCGGGACGCTTCGTGGCCGGCGAGGTCGACGAGGTGCTCGTCATCTTCAGCGAGTTCGTCTCCGCGCTGACCCAGACGCCGCGGGTGGAGCGGTTGCTTCCGGCACGTCCGGCCGGGCGCGAGGAAGCAGGGGAGAAGCCGCCCTACGAGATCGAGCCGAGCCCGGAGAAGCTCCTCGAGATCCTGGTTCCCAAGGCGGTTCAGGTCGAGCTCCTGCGGGCGCTTCTCGAGAGCCAGGCCGGCGAGCAGGCGGCGCGGATGACGGCCATGGAGAGCGCCACCCGCAACACCGAGGAGCTCATCGATCGGCTCACGCTCCAGTACAACCGCGCGCGGCAGGCGGCGATCACCAAGGAGCTGGTGGAGATCGTCTCGGGCGCGGAGGCGCTCTAGAGTCCGGCGCGGCGCCGGCGGAGGAAGAACCTTGTCCGAGAATCGAAGCGGAAGGGTGGTCCAGGTCATGGGTCCGGTGGTGGACGTCGAGTTCCCGCCGGGGGAACTGCCGGAGATCTTCTCCGCGCTCCGCCTTACCAACCCGGCCATCGACGACCGCGAGGACAACCTCGTGCTCGAGGTGGCGCAGCACCTCGGCGAGAACACCGTGCGCACCATCGCCATGGATACGACCGAAGGCCTGGTGCGCGGGCAGCCGGTGCGGAACACGGGGGACGTGATCCGCGTGCCGGTGGGCCCCAAGACGCTCGGCCGGATCATGAACGTCATCGGGGAGCCGGTGGATGAACGAGGTCCCATCGAGAGCGACAAGAGCCTCCCCATCCACCGGCCGGCGCCGGCCTTCGTGGACCAGAGTACCTCGGTCGAGGCCCTCGAGACGGGCATCAAGGTCGTCGATCTCATCGCGCCCTACCCGAAGGGCGGCAAGATCGGACTCTTCGGCGGCGCGGGCGTGGGCAAGACCGTCGTGATCATGGAGCTCATCAACAACATCGCCAAGGAGCACGCGGGCTACTCGGTGTTCGGCGGTGTGGGCGAGCGCACCCGCGAGGGCAACGACCTCTGGCACGAGATGATGGAGGCCAAGCTCTCCGACGGCAGCACGGTGCTCGAGAAGGCCGCGCTCGTCTTCGGCCAGATGAACGAGCCGCCGGGGGCGCGCGCGCGGGTGGGCCTCACGGCGCTCACCTGTGCCGAGTACTTCCGGGACGAAGAGGGCAAGGACGTGCTGCTCTTCATCGACAACATCTTCCGCTTCACGCAGGCGGGCTCGGAGGTCTCGGCGCTGCTCGGCCGCATCCCCTCGGCGGTGGGCTACCAGCCGACCCTGGCCACGGACATGGGGGAGCTGCAGGAGCGGATCACCTCGACCAAGAAGGGCTCGATCACCTCGGTGCAGGCCATCTACGTCCCGGCGGACGACCTGACGGACCCGGCGCCGGCGACTGCCTTCACCCACCTCGACGCCACCACGGTGCTGAACCGCTCGATCGCCGAGCTCGGCATCTACCCGGCCGTGGATCCCCTCGACTCCACCAGCCGGATCCTCGACCCGCAGGTGGTGGGGGAGACCCACTACCAGGTGGCGCGGGGGGTACAGCAGGTTCTGCAGAAGTACAAGGACCTGCAGGACATCATCGCCATCCTCGGCATGGACGAGCTCTCGGAGGAGGACAAGCTCACCGTCGCCCGGGCGCGGAAGCTCCAGCGCTTCCTCTCCCAGCCCTTCCACGTGGCCGAACAGTTCACCGGAACGCCGGGAGTCTACGTCCGCCTCGAGGACACGATCCGCGGCTTCCAGGAGATCCTCGAGGGCAAGCACGACGACCTGCCGGAACAGGCCTTCTACATGGTGGGCACCATCGAGGACGCCGTCGAGCGCGCGCGCAGGCTCGGCGGCTAGGGGGATTCGTGTCGCTCGAGCTCGTGATCGTGACGCCCGAACGCGAGGCCTTCCGAGGCCCGGTGAAGCGGGTGGTGCTGCCCGGCAGCGAGGGCGAGTTCGGCGTTCTCGAGGGCCACGAGCGTTTCTTGTGCCCGCTTCGGATCGGCGAGGTGGAGATCGATGGAGAGGGCGAGCCGCGCTTCGCCGCCCTCTCCGACGGCTTCGCCGACGTGGGCGAGTCGAGCGTGGTCGTCATGGTGGACACCTGCGAACTCGCCGAGGAGATCGACGTGGCCCGGGCCGAGCGCGCGCGGGCCCGCGCCGAGGAGGCGCTCGCCCGGCTGCACGAGGGCACGCCCGAGTCGGATTCGAACTTCCGCCACGCCCAGGCCGCCCTGCAGCGTGCCCTCGTCCGCCTGCAGGTCGCCGCCCGCCGGGCGCGGTAGGAGCCCGGGGCGCGGCGCTCGCCTCAGTCCCCGAGAAGCCGCAGTCGCGCCGCCTCGACGGCCTCGTCCTCGCCCTCGAGCACCAGCGTGTCGCCCGCCTCGAGGGGGCGGGCCTCGGGATCGAAGCGGGCCCCGTGGCGGTCGAGGGCATCGACCACCCGCGCTCCACACGCCCCGAGCCCGAGCTCGGCCGGACGGCGCCCGATGCACGGAGCCTCCTCCGCGATCGCCACCGAATGGAGGTGGACGGGGCGGCGGTCGTCGGGGCTCTGCGCCCAGTCGGTCTCGCCGGGCCAGTAGCTCCGGAGCTCGGCGTAGCGCTTGCACCGGATCTCCTCCACGCGGCTCCGCACCCGCGCGTCCTCCACGCCGAGGGCCAGGAGAAGCTGGGCGGCGAGGCCCAGGCTGGCCTCGAGCTCCACCGGAAGGGCCACGTCCGCTCCGGCCTCGAGGTAGGCGTCGAGGTCCTCCTCGTCGCGGAGCCGGGCCACGACGACCAGCTTCGGCGAGAGCGATTTCGCCGCGCGGATCGCGTCGAGGGCGTCGGCAGCGTTCTCGAAGCTCACCACCAGCGCGCGCGCACGTTCGACGCCGGCCGCCCGAAGCACGCCCGGAACCGAGGCGTCTCCGAAGTAGACGGGCTCGCCGCCCCGGTGGGCGTCGGCGACCCGGGGAGCATCGAGGTCGAGGGCGAGCCAGGGCACGCCCTCGTCGGAGAGCACGCGGGCCACACCCTGTCCGGTCCTTCCGAAGCCCCCGATCACCACGTGGCCGGAAAGCCGCCTCGAACCCACCTCGAGGTGCCGGAGGTCGGCCTCCACCGGGGCGCCGGTCTCGAGCGCCTGCCGTCGGACTCGTGCGGGAAGCAGCCGGAGGAGGGCGAGCGCCGCCCGGTGGTTGCCGCGGGTCATCCAGGCGCCGAGCAGGAAGCCGAGGACGGCCGAGGAGAGGAGCACCTGGCCGACGTCCTCGGGCACGGCCCCGCGCCGGATGCCCGCCCCGAGGAGCACCAGGCCGAATTCGCCCACGTGCGCGAGCACCAGCGCCGCTCGCAGGGACGGGAGCAGTGCGAGGCCGAAGAGGAGCCCGAGACCGGTCACCAGGAGCGCCTTGCCGGCGGTGACGGCCACGACCGCTGCCAGCACGGGGCCGCCTTCCGTGACCAGGGTGCCGGGATCGAGCAGGGCCCCGGTGGTGAGGAAGAAGAGCCCGAGGAGGACTTCCCGGAAGGGGCGGATGTCCGCCTCGAGCTGGTGGCGGTATTCGCTGTCCGCAAGCGCGGTCCCGGCCATGAACGCACCGAGGGCGGGCGACATCCCGGCAGCGTGGGCGACCGTCGCCGCGGCGAGCGCGACGAAAAGCGCGGCGAGGAGGGAGAGCTCGAGCGACCGGGTGCTGCCGACCCAACGGAGGAATGGCCGGACGAGCCAGTGGGCCGCCGCGAGCACCGCCGCGAAGACGAGGCCGGTGCGGACGACGAGGAAGCCGATCCGGGAGGCGTCCACGCTGGGCTCCGGGCTCGCGAGCAGCGGAAGCAGGGCCAGCAGGAGCACGGCGAATGCGTCCTGGAAGAGGAGGACCGCGATGGATGCGACACCGTGAGGTGTGTCCAGCTCCTGCTGGTCCGCGAGTCCCTTCGCCACCAGGGCGGTGGACGACATGGCGACCACGGCGCCGAGCAGCACGGCCGTGACCGGGGCCACGCCGAGCAGCGAAGCGGCGGTCGCCGCGAGGGCCGCCGTGGCGCCGACCTGGGCCGCACCGAGGCCGAAGACCAGACGGCGGTGGGCGCGGAGCTCCGGGAGCGAGACCTCGAGGCCGATGGTGAAGAGCAGGAAGCTCACCCCGACCTCGGAGAGCTGCTCCAGCGCCCCGGATTCGCTGAGCCAGCCGAGGCCCGCGGGCCCGATCACCGCACCGACGACCAGGTAGCCCGCGATGGTGCTCGTTCCGAGGCGGAGGAGCAGCGTCGAGACCACCACGGCCGCGCCGAGCACGACCGTGCCCTGTGCGAGGAGGTCCTCCGCCACGCCGTCCCCCTGCCCCCGGCCGTCCGGCGATGCGGGCGCCGGGCGGGCGGAGCCTACCGCGCCGGCCCGGTGTCGACCGGCCTTCCGCGGGGGTGGCTCAGGTGCGTACCGGGCGGGCCTTCAGGCGGGCCCGCCCTCCCTCCACCACGACGCGGAAGGTGACGTCGCGGCAACCGTGGGTCGCCCGGATCCGCTCGCGCTGCTCCTCGAGCAGGGCGCGTACCCGCTCCGCGGTGAGGCCATCCGTGGGCTGCCCGCAGGCCAGCCGGGCCTCGACGAGGGCCCGATGGATCTCGTCGGGGCTCGCCGTGCCGGAGTCGGCAGATGCCTCCGGTTCCCGGGCCCCGTGTCCACCCGGAAGGCCGTGCAGGGCAGCCCGGAACCGGTGGGGCGCGTAGGTGCCCTCCTCGATCTGCCGCAGGACCTGATCCCAGCGGTGCTGGTAGCTCCGGAAGCGCGCTGCGAGCGTCTGGAAGCGGAAGCGGTCCCGGGTCGAAGGAATGGGCCTCTGGGTGAGGCGTGCCAGGGTCTGGCGCAGCTCCGCGCGAAGCGGCTCGGGGGCTCGCCTGCGGCGTCCGAGGAAATACTGCTCGTACTCCCGGACGAGCTGGTCGAGGCGGACCTCGAACTGCTGGATCAGCTCGCGGATCGACCCGGGTTCGTCCGAGCTGGGCTGAGGCTCCATGCCCCCGCCTTTCGGAGGGCTCCAGGATCTCCTTGAGGGACGAACCCCACGGAGGAAGATTCGGGGGGCCCGAGAAGATGCAGGCAACCTGCCGCCTCCGGGTAGACTCGGCCGGCGTGAAGCTCCTGCTCGAAGGTGCCGAGCTCCTGGACCCGGAATCCGAGCGGCCGGCGGGCGCGACCCTCCTCGTCGAGGGCGGTCGGATCACCGCACGGCTCCCGGCAGACCGGGTTCTTTCCGTTGACGCCCTGCGGGTGTACCTGGACGGCCTCAAGCTGGCACCCGGCTTCCTCGATCTCCACCACCACGGCGCCCTGGCCACGGCTGCCGGCCCGGAGGTGGGCGCCGTGCTCCGCGAGGTCTCCGAGGAGCTCGCGGGTGAAGGAACCACCGCCTTCCTGGCCACCACGGTCACCGGGTCCTCCGAGGCCATGACGCGCGTCGTGGCAGAGTTGACGCGCTCTCTCGACGCAGGGAACTGGCCGGGCGCGGAGCCGCTCGGCGTCCACCTCGAGGGGCCGTGGATCCGGCCCGAGGTGGCGGGAGCCCACCCGGCGCACCGGGCGCGGCCTTTTGACGCGCGTCAAGACCGCCCTCTGCTCGACCGTGCCGGGCCCTGGCTGCGGGCGGTGACGCTGGCGCCCGAGCTGCCCGGATCCGATGCGCTGCTGGTCGAGCTCCGGCGCCGCCGCGTGGTCGCAGCGGTGGGTCACAGCCTCGCCTCGGGGGAGGAACTCGAGCGGGCCATCGGAGAAGGGTTGGCCCACGCGACGCACATCTGGAATGGAATGGGGGCTTTCCACCACCGACAGCCCGGGCTCGCGGGCCTGGTACTGGCGGACGACCGTCTCGGCTGCGATCTGATCTGTGACGGGATCCACGTGCACCCGGCCATCGTGCGCGTCACCCAGCGCGTCAAACGGGATCGACTCGCGCTGATCACGGACCGCGTCATGACTGCGTCATGGGAGGCGCGCGCGGGGAATCGGGCGGCGGGCCGGTCGGGTGTCGTCGGCGCCTCCCCTTCCGAAGGGCACGCCGGTCCCGACCGAGGCGCCGGCCCGGCCGGCCTCGGCCGCCTGCGGGAGGCGGGAGGAGCGGTGGTGACGGAGGACGGCCGACTGGCCGGGAGCTCGCTTCGGATGGACGCAGCGGTCCGGAACTACCGCGCGTTCACGGGGGTGGACTGGATGGCGGCCATCCGCGCCGCGACGCTCACCCCGGCCCGCCTCCTCGGCATCGAGCGCGAGCGGGGTACGCTTCGACCCGGCGCCCGGGCGGACCTCGTCGTCCTCGATTCCCGGGGATGGGTGGTGGCGACGCTCGTCGCGGGTCGTGTCGTCCACGGGGTGCTTCCGGGGAATGCACCCCGGCCGTGACCCCTGGAGCCGTGCGGCTCCCGCCCGGGCTGTGACCCCGGCAGGGTCCGATCCCGGGCCGGGGTGAGCCGGCCACCGGGGAGCAGCCGGCCGGGCACGTGGCGACCGGCGGGCCGGAAGTGCGGGCACCCGCTCGTTCGGAAACCGGGCACGGCGCCACACGGCGGAGGAGCATCGAATTGACCGATCCCGTGGTGCAGGGGCTCGTCTGGTACGTGGCCTTCCTCGCCTCGGTCACCGTCCACGAGGCGGCCCACGCCTGGGCGGCGCTTCGGGGGGGGGACCCCACCGCCTACCTCGGCGGCCAGGTCTCCATCGATCCCATGCCCCACATCCGGCGGGAGCCCTTCGGGATGGTGGTCCTCCCCATCCTGTCGCTCGTGCTCTTCGGCTGGCCGTTCGGCTTTGCGAGCACGCCCTACGACCCGGCCTGGGCCGCCGCCCATCCGCGGCGGGCGGCCTGGATGTCGCTCGCCGGCCCACTCGCCAACCTGGCGCTGGTCCTCGCGGCCGCGCTCGCCATCCGGCTCGGCGTGGCCGCGGGCGGTTTCTTCGTGCCACCCGCCCTCGGGCTCACGGAGGTGGTGCTGCCGGCGGGGCCGGGCCTCTGGGCCGGGGCCGCGCTCATGCTCAGCGTCTTCTTCTCCCTCAACCTGATCCTGGTCGTGCTGAACCTGATTCCCGTGCCGCCCCTCGACGGTGCGGGGGCTCTCGGCCTGGTCCTGCCCGGCGACCTCACGCGGCGCTACCAGGCCCTGGCGTCGCAGCCGCTCTTCTCGTTGCTCGGCCTGCTGGTCGCGTGGAACCTCTTCGGCAGGCTCTTCCGCCCGGTGTTCCACACCGCGGTGGGCCTGCTCCATCCCGAGCTCGCAGCGGGCTGACGCCGGGCGGGGGAGCGCCGGAGGCCCGGGCCCGGCCTTCGATCGGCCGGGTCCGAACGAGTCTCGCAGGACCCGGAGCTAGGTCGGGAGGTGCTGGAGGAGAACCTCCTCGATCTGCTCCGGCGTCGTCGGAGGCGCGAAGCGCGCGATCACCTGCCCGTCGGGTCCCACGAGGAACTTGGTGAAGTTCCACGGGATGTCCTCCTGGCCGTCATCGCCGGGGGCCGCGGCCTTCAGGAAGCGGTAGATCGGGCTCGCGTTCTCGCCGTTCACCTCGATCTTGGCGAAGAGTGGAAACCCGGCGCCGAACTTCGAGCGGACGAAGTCCTGGATCTCCTCGTGGGTACCCGGCTCCTGGTTCCCGAACTGGTTGCAGGGGAAGGCCAGGATCTCGAAGCCGCGATCCCGGTACTTCTCGTGAAGGGTACGCAGACCTGCGTACTGGGGAGTGAGGCCTCACTGGCTCGCGACGTTCACCACGAGACAGGTCCTGCCGGCGAAGCGGGAGAGCGGGATCGTCTCCCCGGTAATCGAGAGAGCCTCGAAGTCGTGCAGCGTGGCCATGGTGCGTCTCCCTCCTGGCGCCCCGAAGCGCCGGGCCTTCCGGGCGCGGATCGCCCCCGGGCGGGACGCCGGCGGGCAGCAGCAGGGTCCCACCGGAGCGCCGCCCGGCGGAGCCTACCACAAGGTCCGCAGTGCCGGGCCGCCTCGCCGCGGGGTGGGTCCTCCCCGGCGGGTGGCCCGCCGAGGACGCAGGAGGGCCCACGTCGACGCCGCACCTCCACCCGCTGCCCGGGGGCCACGGGCCCGGTGCCCTCCGCGCGTCGCCCGGAGCGCTAGCGCGCCGCGAGCTCCTCGGCAGTCCGCACGACCACGGTGAGCTCGATCCCCTCGCCGGCGCAGTGATGCCGCGCGGCGGCGAGGAAGTCCTCTTCGAG
>JALSIO010000741.1 GCA_026989995.1 Myxococcales bacterium | reverse complement strand
CTGCCGCGAGGCGGGCGCCGATCGCATCGCGGTGACGGGGCTCGCCGCCGATTCTCGCAAGCTCGCCCTCGCCCGGGAGCTCGGCGCGGCGCGGACCTTCGATGTCGAGGCCGAGGACGTGCACGCTGGCGTGCGCGAGCTCACGGGCGGGCGCGGCGCCGACGTGGTCCTCGACGTCTCCGCCTACGCGCCCGAGCCCGTGGCGCTCGCCCTCGACTACGTGGCGCCGGGCGGCACGGTGGTCCTCGCCGGGGTGAAGGGGATGGTGCCGATTCCGGAGTTCGTGTCGGACAAGATCGTGCTCAAGGAGGTGACGGTGAAGGGAGCCATGGGGGTCACCCACAGTGCCTACGGGAAGGCGATCCAGCTGCTCGAGGCGGGTGGGAGCGGAATCGAGCGGATCCACACGCACGCCTTCGACCTGCGCGAGGCGGAGCACGCGATCCGCCTGCTCGGCCGGGAGCTCCCGGGCGAGGAGTCGATCCACTCCTGCCTCGTCCCGGGGAGGCGCTGACCATGGACGCGGCGCGGCGCTTCATCGAGGGCTCGCCCTACCTGGCAACGCTCGGCGTGGAGCTCCTCGAGGCGACGGCGGAGACGGTGCGCCTCGGCCTGCCCTACCGGGACGAGAATTCCAACGGCGACAAGGCCCTCCACGGGGGTGTCGCAGCCTCGCTGGTGGATGGCTGCGCCCAGGTGCTCGCCCGCACCACCCTCGGGCGGGAATCGGGCCCCTGGCACACGGTGCTGCTCCAGGTGGGCTACCTCGCCGCCGCACTCGGCGAGGCGGTCCACGCCGAGGGAAGGGTGCTTCGCCGGGGCCGCGAGCTCGTCCACGTGGAGGCCCGGGTGGTCTCGGAGTCGGGCCGGGACGTGGCCCGAGGGCTCGCGATCTGCCGGGGCCGGTTCGGGGACCCGGCGGTCGAGCCCCCCGTCCTCGAATCCCCCACCGAGGGAGCCGATCCCGGCCCCCTCGGCCGCTTCATCGAACGGGTCCCCTTCCACCGCACCCTCGGGCTCGCCGTGGAGCACATGGCGAACGGGACCGCGCGCATCGCCATGCCCTGGCGGGAGGAGAACGCCGAGGACTCCGGAGGCGTGCACGAGGGCGCCGTCCTCGGGCTTCTCGACACGACGGGTGCGATGGCGGCGTGGGCCGAGGTCGGACCGGGTCGCTTCAAGGCGTCGACGCCGGGCATCCAGGCGCGCTTTCTCGCACCCCCCGGCCGGGGCGAGTTCGTGGGCCACGGCCACGTGCTCCTGCGCGATCGGGAGATCCTCTTCTCCGAGGTCGAGATCGCGCGGGCCGGGGACGGCCGGGTCGTGGCCCGGGGGAGCGTGGACTACCGGATCGTCACCCCGGAGACCCGGCGATGAGCCGGGAGACCGGCGGAGAGGCGGTCGAGGCCGAGATCGCCCGGATCGGGCGTCGGATCCGGCGTTGGCGGGAGGAGGCCGGACTCACCCTCGGCGAGCTCGCGGAGCGGAGCGGCGTCGCGCCGAGCACCATCCAGAAGGTC
>JALSIO010000740.1 GCA_026989995.1 Myxococcales bacterium | reverse complement strand
CGTCCTGGATCGCCTCCACCACCTGACCCGGGGACAGGCGGTCATCGCCACCGACGTGGGGCAGCACCAGATGTGGGCAGCCCAGTTCTGCCTGGCCACCACCAACCGGAACTGGCTCTCCTCGGGCGGCGCCGGAACCATGGGCTTCGGGCTCCCGGCAGCCATCGGCGCGCAGTTCGCGCGTCCGGACGACGAGGTCTGGGCGGTGGTGGGCGACGGCGGCTTCCAGATGACCCAGGCCGAGCTCGCCACCGCCGCCGTCCACCGGCTGCCCATCAAGTGCCTGATCATCAACAACAACTACCTGGGCATGGTCCGACAGTGGCAGGAGCTCTTCTTCGAGAACCGCCTCTCCGGGGTGGATCTCGAGGGCAACCCGGACTTCGTGAAGCTCGCCCGGGCCTACGGCATCCGGGCCTTCCGCATCCGCCGGGCCGGCGACGTCGATCGCATCCTCGAAGCCTCCCGGGAGATCCGGGACGGCCCTTGCGTGGTGGTGGCCGAGGTGGTCAAGGAGGACAACGTCTTCCCCATGATCCCCGCCGGCGCACCGCTTTCCGGAATGATCATCGAGCCGCCGCGGCATCGGCTCGAGAAACCGGTGGGGAGCACATGAGCCAGCCGAGCCCGGCCGCGACGGCGGCAGATCCGCTGCCGACGCATACCATCTCGCTCTACGTCAACAACCGGCCCGGTGTGCTGGTACGCGTGGCCCTCGTCTTCTCGCGACGGGGCTACAACATCGAGAGCCTGGTGGTCAGCCCGGCGGCGGAGGGCGAATTCTCGCGCATGACGATCACCTGCAGCGGAGATCCGGAAACGCTCGAGCAGATCATCCGCCAGCTCCAGAAACTCGTGGACGTCGTGCACGCCATCGATCACACCGGGGACGAGTCCTACGAGACGGAGATCGCGCTCTTCAAGCTCCGGGCCGCTCTCGACGAGCGCACCGAGATCCTCCAGATCGCCGAGCACTTCGGCGCCAAGGTGGTGGACTACGGACCCGAATCGCTGATCCTGCGGGTCTACGGATCGAGCGACAAGCTCGACGCCTTCCAGACTCTGCTTCGGCCCTTCGGGATCGTCGAGCTCGTGCGCTCCGGCAAGATCCTCATGGCCCGGGGCATGGAGACCACGTGAGTCGCGCCGACGCCCTTCGGGGGCGGGCGCGCCGCCCGACCGGTCCGGATGCCGGGAAGGCGACCGGACCGGCCGAAGATCGGGTGACCCCGCCCGAGCTCGTGCTCGGCCGGCGCCGGCTCCTCGCCGCGGCCGCGGGCCTGGCCCTCGGATGCGGCCCCTCGGGCAGCGTCGAGGAGGCCCGGAGCGCCTCGACCACCGAGGCGAAGGCCTTCCCCGTGCCGGTCCTCCGACCGAGCCCCTTCGACACCGGGGAGCCGCCGACCTCGCGCCGGGACGCCACCCGCTACAACAACTTCTACGAATTCGGCCCCGACAAGCGGGACCCCGCCCGCCGGGCCCATATCCTGCGCACGCGGCCGTGGACGCTTCGCGTGGACGGCGAGGTGCACCGCCCCCGCACCATCGACCTCGATCTCCTGCTCCGCCGCTACCCCGCCGAGGAGCGGATCTACCGGCTGCGGTGCGTGGAGGCCTGGTCCATGGTGATTCCCTGGATCGGCTTCCCCCTCGCCCGCCTGCTCGAGGAGTGCCGGCCCACCTCGCATGCCCGCTACGTCGCCTTCGAGAGCCTCCTCGACCCGGAGCAGATGCCGGCGCAGCACACCGACCTCCTGCCCTGGCCCTACCGCGAAGGACTCCGCCTCGACGAGGCGATGCACCCGCTCGTGATCCTCGCCACCGGCATGTACGGGGAGGTGCTCCCGCCCCAGAACGGCGCCCCCCTCCGCCTCGTGGTCCCGTGGAAGTACGGATTCAAGAGCATCAAGTCGGTGGTGCGCATCCGGCTCACCCGACGGCAGCCGCCGACCACCTGGAACCAGCGCGCGCCGCGGGAGTACGGCTTTTTCGCCAACGTGAACCCGGAGGTGGACCATCCCCGCTGGAGCCAGCGCCGCGAGCGCCGGATCGGGGAGCTCCGCCGCCGGCCCACCCTGCCCTTCAACGGCTACGCCGAGCAGGTGGCGCACCTCTACCGCGGGATGGACCTGCGGCGTTTCTTCTAGCCGGTGGCGCGGGGCGAGACCGCGCGGCGCACCGCCGTCGGCCTGGCCATGGCGCCGGCGCTGTGGATCGGCATCGGGCTGGCCCGGGACGGGCTCGGTGCCAACCCCGTGGAGGAGCTGGTCCACCGGACGGGCCGGGCTGCCCTGTTGCTCCTGCTCGCCTCGCTTTCGGTCTCACCGCTGGGCCGGGCCTGGGGCAGGCCGCAGCTTCGGCCGGCGCGGCGCCTGCTGGGCCTGGCGGCACTGGGCTGGGCCGCGCTCCACGCAGGGATCACGGCCCTCCTCGATCTGGGCCTCGACCCCGGCGCGGCCCTCGAGGAGCTCCGCGAGCGGCCCCACATGGCGGCGGGAGCCGCCGCCCTCGCCCTCCTGATTCCGCTCGGAGCGACCTCCCACGGCGCCGCCATGCGGTGGCTCGGCCGGCGCTGGAAGGCCCTTCACCGGATGGTGTATGTCGCAGCCTCCCTGGCGGTGCTCCACGTGGGGCTCCAGGGGAAGCTCGGCACCCGCCAGGCAGCGCCCTTCGCCGCGGCGCTCGCCCTGCTCCTCGCAGTGCGCCTGCCTCCGGTGCGCCGCCGGCTCACTCGTCGGTGACGCAGCCCTCGGAGGCGGAGCGCACCGTACGCACGTAGCGGGCGAGCACCCCCCGGCGCACCTTGAGGGGGGGCGGGGACCACGCCGCCCGCCGGCGCTCGAGCTCGGCGGGGTCGACCTCGAGCTCGACGACGCGCTTCTTGGCGTCGATGGTGATCCGATCCCCGTCCCGCACCAGGGCGATGGGACCCCCATCCTGCGCTTCCGGGCTCACGTGGCCGATGATGAAGCCGTGGGAGCCGCCGGAGAAGCGGCCGTCGGTGATGAGCGCCACGTCGGCCCCGAGCCCCGCACCCATGATCACCGAGGTGGGGGTGAGCATCTCGGGCATGCCCGGCCCGCCCCGGGGGCCCTCGTAGCGGATCACGATCACCTGTCCCTTGCGGATCTCCCCGCGCTCCACCGCCGCGAGCATCTCCTCCTCGGAGTCGAAGACCACGGCGGCTCCGCTGAAGGCGAGCCCCTCCTTCCCGGTGATCTTGGCCACCGCGCCGCCGGGCGCGAGGCTGCCCCGGAGGATCTGGATGTGACCCGTCTCCTTGATCGGATCCTCCACGGGGCGGATCACCTCCTGGCCGGGCGCGAGCGCCGGTGCCTCGGCGAGGTTCTCCGCGAGGGTCCGGCCGGTCACGGTGAGGCAGTCTCCGTGCAGAAAGCCCTTTTCGAGGAGGTAGCGGAGCACGGCCGGCGTGCCGCCCACCTGGTGCAGGTCCTCCATCACGTAGCGGCCGCTCGGCTTGAGGTCCGCGAGGTAGGGAACCCGGTCGCTCACCCGCTGGAAGTCGTCGAGCTCGAGCGGCACCTCCGCGGCGCGCGCCATGGCGAGCAGGTGGAGGACCGCGTTGGTGGAGCCACCGAGGGCCATGACCACCACCATCGCGTTCTCGAAGGCCTGCCGGGTCATGATGTCCCGCGGGCGGATCTCCCGCTCGAGCAGCCGCCGAACCGCCTCGCCGGCGGCGAGGCATTCCTCGATCTTGGCCGGGTCCTCGGCCGGCGTCGACGAGCTGCCCGGGAGCGAGAGGCCGAGGGCCTCGATGGCCGAGGCCATGGTGTTGGCGGTGTACATGCCGCCGCACGCGCCCGGACCGGGGCATGCGCGCCGCACGATCTCGAGCCGCTGCTCCTCGTCGATGCGCCCGGCCACGTACTCGCCGTAGCTCTGGAAGGCCGAGACGATGTCGAGCTTCTCGCCCCGCGCGGAGCAGCCGGGCCGGATCGTTCCGCCGTAGATCATCAGCGAGGGGCGGTTGACGCGGGCCATCGCCATCACGCATCCCGGCATGTTCTTGTCGCAGCCGGGAATGGAGATGTTGGCGTCGTACCACTGCGCGCACATCACCGTCTCGACCGAATCGGCGATGAGGTCCCGGGAGGGGAGCGAGTAGCTCATGCCCTCGGTGCCCATGGAGATCCCGTCGGAGACGCCCACGGTGTTGAAGCGGAAGCCCACGAGGCCCGCCCGCTGCACGCCCTCCTTGACCCGAAGGGACAGGTCGAGCAGATGCATGTTGCAGGGGTTGCCCTCGTACCAGACGCTCGCGATCCCGACTTGGGGCTTGTCGAGATCCTCCGGCGCGAGGCCGGTGGCGTGGAGCATCGCCTGCGACGCACCCTGGGATTTCGGCTGGGTGATCCGGCGGCTGACCTGGTTCAGGGGACGGCTCACGGCTCCTCCCGGCGGAGTGGAGCCCCAGTGTAGCGGGCGGACCGGAGGCGTGGGAGAATGCGGGCCGCGCCGTCCTCGGCCGCGTGCCCGCGGCCGAGGACGCGAAGCCCCGGAACGGGCCATGCCGGAGCCCGGCCCGCGGGATCCGCCCGCCGGACGGCCGGCGGCGGAAGGGGGAGAGCGCCATGCCCGAGTTCTGCCGGGTCGAACGCGATGGGCGGATCCTCCGGATCACCATCGACCGCCCGGAGGTCCGAAATGCCCTGCATCCGCCCGCGAACTTCGAGCTCGCCGGGGTCTTCGACGAATTCGCGGCGGACCCGGAGCTCTGGGTCGCCATCCTGACGGGAGCCGGCGAGCAGTCCTTCTGCGCGGGCAACGACCTCAAGTACCAGGCCGCCGGCGGACGCGTCGAGGTCCCCGAGACCGGCTTCGCCGGCCTCACCCACCGCTTCGACCTGACCAAGCCCGTGATCGCCGCCGTCAACGGAACGGCGCTCGGCGGCGGCTTCGAGATCGCGCTGGCCTGCGACCTCATCGTCGCCAGCGAGACCGCGACCTTCGGGCTCCCCGAGGTGCGGGTCGGCCTCGCGGCGCTGGCCGGGGGGCTTCACCGGCTGCCCCGGCAGATCCCCCTCAAGCAGGCCATGGGACTGATCCTCACCGGGCGCCCGATCGATGCCCGGGAGGCCTGGCGGCTCGGCCTGGTGAACGAGGTCGTCCCCCCCGCCGAGCTCCTCGAGGCCGCCGACCGCTGGGCTCGCTGGATCCTCGAGGCCGCCCCCCTCTCGGTGCGGGCCAGCAAGCAGGTGGTGATGCAGGGTCTCGACCACGCCTCCCTGCGGGAGGCCGCCGAGGCCCGCTACGAGGCCATCGCCGAGATGGTCCGCAGCGAGGACTTCGTCGAGGGCCCCCGGGCCTTCGCGGAGAAGCGCCGACCCCGCTGGAAGGGCCGGTAGGGCGTGGCGGCCGGGCGGCGCCCCGGCCGGTAGACTTCCGCAGGGAGGTCGCCATGGCCGGATTCGAACGCCTCTCCCCCATCGACCGGACCTTCCTCGACCTCGAGACGGAGAACTACCACCAGCACATCGGCGCCACCCTGCTCCTCGATGCGGCGCCGCTCACGACCCGCGGCGGTCACCTCGACGCGGACCGCATCCGCGAGTACCTCGCGAGCCGACTGCACCGCATCCCCCGCTACCGACAGCGGCTGGCCACGGTTCCGATGAGCGGCGAGCCCGTCTGGGTGGACGATCACCGCTTCAACCTCCGCTACCACGTGCGCCACACGGCCCTTCCACCGCCGGGAAGCGAGCGGCAGCTCAAGCGCCTCGCCGGGCGCATCATGTCCCAGAAGCTCGACCGCGGGAAGCCGCTGTGGGAGATGTGGATCGTGGAGGGCGTGGAGGGAGATCGATTCGCGATCGTCACCAAGACCCACCACTGCATGATCGACGGCATCGCGGGCATCGATCTCATGACCGTGCTGCTCACCCCGGAGCCGGTGACGGAGATCGAGCCCGCTCCGGCCTGGGAGCCGGACCCGCCCCCGGCCGGGATCGAGCTCGCCGCGGCGGAGCTGCTGCGCCTGGCCACGACGCCGGCCGCGGCGGCGCGCTCGGCGCTCGGGGCCCTGCTCCGACCCCGCGAGACGCTCTCCACCCTGCGCGAGGGCGCCATCGCGCTTGCCGAGACCTTGTCCGCCGCCGCGACCTCGGCCTCCCGCACGCCGCTGAACCGACCCCTCGGCCCCCACCGCCGCTTCGACTGGACGCGGACCCCCCTGGAACGCGCGCGCGCCGTCAAGCGCGAACTCGGGGGAACCGTGAACGACGTGGTGCTCGCCACGGTGGCCGGCGCCCTCGGCCGCTTCCTGCGCGGACGCGGTCTCTCCGTCCGCGCGCTCGAGGAGATGGAGCTCCGCGCGATGGTCCCGGTGAGCATCCGTCCGCCGGAGCAGCGCGGTCGGCCCGGGAACCACATCGCCCTCTGGGCCGTTCCGCTGCCGGTGGCACTGCGGGATCCGCGCAGGCGCCTGGCCGAGATCCGACGGGTCACCGAGGCGCTCAAGCACTCGCGGCAGGCCCTCGGCGCCGAGATCCTCGCCGCCATGAGCGAGTGGACGGTGCTGAACCTCGTCTCCCTGGCGGCGCGCGCCGCGTACCGGCGGCGCACCGCCAACCTGGTGGTCACCAACGTGCCGGGCCCGCAGGTCCCGCTCTACCTCCTCGAATCCCGGGTGCGGGCCGCCTACCCGATGCTGAACCTCCTCGAGAATCACGCCCTCGGAGTGGCGCTGATCAGCTACGCCGGCCAGATCCACTGGGGGTTGATGGCGGACTGGGACCTCGCCCCCGACCTGCACGACTTCACCCTCGCGATCGACGCCGCCTTCGACGAGCTGTGCGAGGCCGCCGGGGTCAAGGCCGACGTTCCCGCGCCGGCGGATCCGGGCGAGGCGGGGTAGCCTCCCGGCCCGTGACGCGACGCGACGCGGGCTGCGGGGGCTCGGCGGCCTCGAACACCGCGCCCGACCGGACGGGCGAGGCTCCCGAGCGCCTGGTCTTCGAGGGGGCCGGGGGGCTGCCCCTGGCGGCGGACGCCTGGGGTCCACGCAATGGCCCCCCCTGCGTCCTGCTCCACGGCGGCGGGCAGACACGCCACGCCTGGGGCACCACCGGGGAGCGACTCGGTGCCGCCGGCTACCGCGCGGTGGCCCTCGATCTGCGAGGACACGGCGAGAGCGGCTGGCCCGAGGACGGCGACTACTCCATCGACGCCTTCGCCGACGACCTGCGGCGGGTCGTCGGCCGGCTCGGCGCCCCGCCCGCCCTGGTCGGCGCCTCCCTCGGCGGGCTCACCAGCCTGGTGGCGGTCACCGAAGCGCCCCGGCTCCCGGCGCGGGCCCTCGTGCTCGTCGATGTCGGCCCGCGGATCGAGGCCGACGGCGTCGCGGAGATCACCCGATTCATGACCGCGCACCCCGACGGCTTCGCCAGCCTCGAGGAGGCGGCGGATGCCGTCGCCGCCTACCTGCCGCGCCGGCCGCGCCCCCGCGACCTCTCGGGGCTCGCGCGCAACCTCCGACTGGGCCCGGACGGGCGCTACCACTGGCACTGGGATCCTCGCTTCCTGGGCGGGGTCCGCGGCGGCTCGCCGCAGCCCCCGGCTTCCCCGGCGCCTGGCACCCGGCGCATCCTCGACCCGGCGCGCCTCGATCGGGCGGCGGCCTCCCTCGAGCTCCCCACCCTGCTGGTCCGCGGGCGCCTCTCCAACCTGCTCTCGGAGGCGGGCGCCCGGCACTTCCTGGCGCTGGCGCCCCACGCCGAGTACACGGACATCTCCGGGGCGGGACACATGGTCGCCGGAGATCGGAACGACCTCTTCGGAGAGGCGGTCCTGCACTTCCTCGAGCGGCTCGACCGCGGGCGCCCGCAGGGCGGGACTCAGCCGTAGCTCCGGACGACGAACCAGTACAGGCCGAGGGCACCGATCCCGGCGGAGGCGATCTCGGCGACCGGCGCAAAGAGCTGCCCTCGCCCGAGCCGGCGCAACGCCACCAGGAGCGGCCACAGGGCGAGCACCACGGCGAGCTGCCCCACCTCCACACCGAGGTTGAAGCCGAACAGGGCCGGAAGCAGCCGGCTGTGCGGCAGCTCGAGCTCCCCCAGGATTCCGGCGAAGCCGAAGCCGTGAACGAGCCCGAAGGCGAGGGCCACGAGCAGGTGCAGCCCCACCGGGTGCGCCCCGGAACCCACCAGCCGGAGGTGGCACACCGAGAAGAGTGCCAGGCCCAGCAGGCAGGCCAGGGGAACGGCACCCCCGAGCACGGGGCCGAGGGCGGCGGCGAGGAGCAGGGCACCGGCCACCCAGGGCGGAAGCGGAAGCCGCCGGCCGGCCAGCACCCAGCCGTTCTCGGCAGCCACCAGGAAGACGGAGAAGCCGATCAGGGCCTCGACGGCCGCGGGCTCCGGCCGCAGCGCCCCGACCACCGCGGCCGCGAGGGTGAGGCTGTGGCCCACGGTGAATCCGGTCACGAGCCGCGCGACCTCGCCCACGGTGCGCGCGAGCAGCAGCAGGGCCAGGACGAAGGCGAGGTGGTCCCAGCCCGAAAGGATGTGCTCGACGCCGAGCAGCACGTAGCCGGGAACCGTCGTCCCGGCCCCCGCCGCGCTCTCGTCGCTGCCGCCGAACTCGAAGCGGCGGTCTCCGGCCGCGAGTACCCGCTCGACGGCTCCGGACGCGGTCTCCACGCGGGCGAAGTGGAGGTGCGAGGGCGCCCAGGTCTCGAAGAGGTGGCTTTCGAGGGCCACGGGGGGAGCGCCCGGGCACCGCACCTCCCACTCGAAGACCACGTAGTCCTCGGGTGCCGCCCGCCGGCGGGGCGGCCCGGGCTCGCAGGGCCCGCGCGTGGAAAGCAGCCGGAGGTTCCCGACGAGGTGCTGCGCGAGCGGCCCGTCCTCCCGGAAGTGGCTGTCCGGCGGGGCGGGAAAGTTCAGGAGGGCCACCCGCGGGATCCGGACCACGACGTGGGCGCCCGCCGCCCCGAGCTGCACCGAGGAGTAGGACTGGCTTCGCCCGTGGGCGCTGGCCGTCGGCCCCACGAGGAGTGCCAGCGGAACGAGCGCCGTGCCCGCCAGGAGAAGGAGGAACCCGAGCCGGCGCACCGTGCCCGGCCGGCGGCCCGTCACGGCAGGGAGTCCCGCACGCGGACGTCGGCCCGCCGCCGCAGCTCCTCGAGATAGCTGCGAAGCGCGCCGTCGCCGGCGCGCCGCCGCCACTCCGACCGGACGAGATCCTCGATCTCCTCGAAGGGGGGCACGAAGGGAGGCTCCCGCTCGACGAGCTGCACCACGCGATACCCCGACCCGGTCGAAACCGGCTCGGTCACGCCTCCGACCTCGAGCCCGAGGACGCGGAGGGTCGCGGTGGGGCCCAGGTACTCCCGCAGCTTCGCCGGCGGAAGAAGGGCATCGGGCACCGGCACCGGGGAGCGGTCGCCGAGCGCCGCGGCCACCGCGTCGAAGGGCTCGCCGGCGCTCAGACGGCGCACGGCCTCCTGCGCCCGGGCCCGGACCGCCTCCGGACCCTCCCCGCCCCGGCGCACCAGGATCTCCCGCACTCGTGCGCGCCCGGGCCGGGTGAAGTAGTCGCGATTCTCCCCGTAGAAGCGGCGGAGCTCGTCCTCTCCCGGCTCCCGGCTCTCGGCCTCGCTGACCACGGCGGCGATCACGGAGGAGACGAGCTCGCCCCGCACCCGGCGATCGCTGCGCACGAGGCCGAGCTCGAGCCCCCGCTGTACGAGGAGCTCCTCCTCCACGAGCCGGTCGAGCACGTGTCGGCGGTCCTCCGGCTCGAGGGGCGTTCGCCGGTCCGCGGCGAGCCCCGCGAGCAGCCGGCGGTAGTCGTCTTCGAGGATCGCCCGCCCATTGACGAGGGCCACGGCGCCCGCCGGAATCTCCTCGCCCGGCCCCGGGCCGCTTCCCGCGAGTCCGGCCGCGGCGAGCGCGAGGCCCGCGACGATGCCCGCGAGCAGCACCCGCTCGGCCCGCCGATTCCGCCCGGCTTCGGGATCTCCCATGGCGCCGCCTCCCTGGCATCCGGACCGCTGCACCATAACGCCCGGCCGGCTCGCCGCAGCCGAGGTCGCCCCCTGACGGCGAAGCCCCGGAACGCTAGCCTGCCGCCCCTTCCGCGTCCGCGACCCCGGGCAGTGCAGGGGAGTGCAGGTGGGAACGTCGAACACCTCGTCAGCGACGGAGCGCAGCCCCGGTTCCGCGGCACCGGGCCTGCGGGTCGGCGGTGTCGAGCCCTCCGGCCCCACCCACCGCCTGCGCATCGCGCGCATCGTGCAGGAGACGCCGGACGCCCGCTCGCTGGTCCTCGAGATCCCGGAGCCGCTCCGGGAGACCTTCGCCTACCGGGCCGGGCAGTTCCTCACCTTCCGCGTGCCCTGGCCGGGCGGCACCCTGGTCCGCTGCTACTCGCTTTCGAGCTCGCCGGTGACCGATGCCGAGCACAAGGTGACCGTCAAGCGGGTGGAGGGGGGGCGCGTCTCGAACTGGATGAACGACGTGCCCGCCGTCGGAGACGAGCTCGAGGTGATGCGCCCGGCGGGTCTCTTCTGCCTGCGGGAGCGCTCCACACCGCTCGTACTCTTCGCCGGGGGCAGCGGCATCACCCCGGTGATCTCCATCCTGAAGACGGCGCTCGCCTCGAGCCCCCGCGACGTGCGACTGCTCTACGCCAACCGCAACCGCGAATCGATCATCTTCCGGGACGAGCTCGCGGAGCTCGAGGGCCGATACCGC
>JALSIO010000739.1 GCA_026989995.1 Myxococcales bacterium | reverse complement strand
ACCCAGCACCGAGCTCGCAAGCGGGGGATCGTAGGCGAGGCGGTAGCGGAGACCGAACGGAAGCGAGCGCACCCACTGCCGCACGAGCGGCCATGCAGCTGACTGTTGCCAGGCGCATGCCCGTCGCGAGCTCCCTCGCGCGCGTTCATCGGCGCGAATCGAAGCAAAGACGCGCCCGCGAGTTCACTCCCTGGCCGCGGCGGGGATTCACGTTGGCGGCCTGCAGGCACGCTCCGCGCTGCGTCGAAACTCTGAAACCCAAGGATGAAGAGACCGGAGGTCGCGAGCGCTCCCGCTCGCCGGTCCGCGTGCTTGGGTCCCGGATTCCGACCATCCCTGCCCGCAGCGACGTTGCTCCCATGCCCGCACATCCCGAGCCGAGGGCGCTTTGCCGACGCGAAGGAAGCGCGACGGTGACGATACCTCCGCACGCACGCGGCGCGTCCGGCCCGGACGCATCCGCGCCGGGCGCGCCGAAGGGCGCAGGCTTCTCCTCCGCGAGGTCTCGTCGCGAGTCCGGCACCGCGGGGGACGTTCGCGCTCCATGGACCGTGCGCTCAGCAGGCCTGGCTGCGGGCCGGCCTCTCGCCAGGAGCGCAGCATCGTGAAGCTGCAGTGAGAGGCCAACAAGACGCTCCGAGGTCGGCAGGCGCACGGGCGGTAGCTGGCCCGGGAATGCGCCTAGCGCGAGGGAGACGAGGGGCTCGGCTTCGACGCCCCCCGGAACGGCGTGGAGATCGACCGGGGTCTGGATGGCTGGCAATGGGCCGAGGACTCGCGCATGTGGAAGCTCATCTTGTCGCCCGAACGAGGTGAAGCTCTCGACCGGGTGGACCAAACGCGGCGGGTGATGAATGCGATGGAGTGGAACCTCGGGACGGGGCTCGAGGGGGCGCGAGCGACCACCACGAAGCCGACAACCCCCACGCGCACCTGTCCCTTCGCCGCCGAGGCGAGACCGGCCGGATGCTGTTGCTGGACCGGGAGTACGTGAAGCACGGCGTGCGGGTGCGCAGCCGCGAGCTGGCCACCCAGGCGCTGGGGTACCGCACGGAGGCGGACCGTGTGCCGGCTCGGGAGCGGGGGCTCGAGGTTCAGCGCTTCCGCGAGCTCGATCCGGTCCTCGAGCAGCGGATGGGGCCGGGGCGCCTCGTCTCGTTCGAGGATCCCGCCCCGGGATCGGAAAGGGTCTTCGCGCTCCGCCTCCGGCTGATCGGTCGGCTGCGGTTCCGGGAGCGGCTCGGGTGGGTCTTGCGGGCAGGCGCCAGGACGTGGCGGCTGGTGCTCGATCACCGCCCAGCCCTGCGAGAGATGCAGCTCCTGGGCGACGTCCGGAAGAGCGTGGCGCGAGGCGACCTGGGCATCACCGATCCATCGCCCGCGCGCGAGCTGGTACGCCTGGAGCCCGGAGCCGAGCTCCGCGGGCGCAGAGCGTGGGCGGCACCGAACGAGCTCGGGGAGGCGCCGTTCCTGGTCCTGGAGGCGGCGGATGGCCGCGTTCCGCTCGTTCCCATGCGCCGGCGATGGA
>JALSIO010000738.1 GCA_026989995.1 Myxococcales bacterium | reverse complement strand
CCTACGTGGAGACCCTGCACTCCTACGGACTCTTCCACTCCCCGCGCTGACGGGCCCGCGATCCGCCGTCATCCCGCGGGCAGCCAACCTCTCCGACGCGCTCCCGGCCCGCCGACCCCCCTCACCCCCTTTCCGCCGGCGCGCCGTGGCCCGGCGGAACGAGCACCGCCGCGCCCCGGAGGCGACCGGCCCGAAGGTCTGCGAGCGCCCGGTTGGCCTCGGTGAGCGGATAGGGCCGTGTCTCCGTCCGCACGGGGATTCGCGGGGCGAGCGCGAGGAACTCCCGCCCGTCGCGCCGGGTCAGGTTGGCCACCGATCGGATCGAGCGCTCCTCCCAGAGGATCCGGTACGGAAAGGAGGGGATCTCGGACATGTGGATGCCCCCGCAGACCACCACCCCGCCCTTGTCGACCGCCCGCAGGGCGGTGGGCACCAGGGCGCCCACGGGCGCGAAGAGCAGCGCGGCGTCGAGGGGCTCGGGGGGCAGCTCGTCGGATCCCCCGGCCCAGGCTGCGCCGAGCTCCCGCGCGAACCCCTGCGCCTCCGCGTCGCCGGGACGGGTGAACGCGTGGAACCGGACGCCGCGGTGCCGGAGCACCTGGGCCAGGATGTGCGCCGCAGCTCCGAAGCCGTAGAGCCCCACCACGTTGACGGGTCCGGCGAGGCGAAGCGTCCGGTATCCGATCAGCCCCGCACAGAGCAGCGGGGCGAGGGCCACCGGATCGGCGTCCTCCGGCAGGGGGAAGCAGTAGCGCGCGTCGGCGAGAGCCATCTCCGCGTAGCCGCCATCGATCTGGTAGCCGGTGAACCGCGCCCGGTCGCAGAGGTTCTCGCGCTCCCGCCGGCAGTGGCGGCAGCTCCCACAGGTCCAGCCCAGCCACGGAACCCCGACCCGGCGCCCCGGCTCGAACCCCGTGACACCCGGTCCCACCGCCTCCACCCGCCCCACGATCTCGTGCCCCGGAACCACCGGAAGCACCGGATCCGGCAGCTCGCCATCGACGAGGTGCAGGTCGGTCCGGCACACGCCGCAGGCCTCGACCCGAAGGAGGAGCTCTCCGGATCCCGGCCGGGGAAGGGGGCGGAGCTCCGGGCGAAGCGCGGCCTCGCCGCCCCGGAAGACCATCGCCAGGTAGTGCTCGGGTGCGGCGCCTCCCCTCGCGCGGGCATTCATCGGGGCGCGAGCCTCCCCTCCGCCACCAGCCGCACGAAGTCGAGCGCCGCCACCACGCCGAGCAGCCGGCCCTCCTCCACCACCGGGACCCGATGGATGTGCCGATCCACCAGCCGGCGGGCGACCTCTTCGAGAGGCGCGTCCGGCCCGACGGTGACCACGTCGGTATTCATCACGTCGCGGACGCGCAGGGCCTCCATGCGCCGCCCCACCTGCTCCGCGATGGCGTCCGGCGCCGCCGCCCCGCCGCCGACCTCCGGCGGGGGAGAGGCCAGGAGCTCCGCCAGGCTCTGCTCCACCGAGAGCTGCCGGACCACGTCCGACCTCGAGACCACGCCGACCAGCTGCCCGCCCTCCACGACG
>JALSIO010000737.1 GCA_026989995.1 Myxococcales bacterium | reverse complement strand
GGCGCGGGCGCGGAGCTCCTTCACGATCTCGGGCTCGTGGTGCGGATCGCCGCTCTCCTCCACCTGCCGTGCCGCCACCGGCTCCGCCGGGTAGACCCACTCGTCCATGAAGCGCTCGAGCTGCGCGCGGATCTGCTGGACCTTCTCCGGAAACTCGAAGTCCATCGTCTCCCTCCCCCCGGCGTCCTCGGCTCTTCGGTCCCGGCCGCGACCCGTGCGGCGCAGCCCCGCGCGGCTGGCCTCCGCGCGGCCCGGCCGGGCGACCGGTCCGCCCCAAGGTAGCACCCCCGCGGAAGGTCCCGGCTTGCCCGCACGCCGGCCTCCGGCGATCCTCGGGCCCGCGGAGGCGGCGATGGCGAGGCTGATCCTGATCCGGCATGGGCAGAGCGTGGCCAACGCGGAGCGGCGCTTCACCCGCGGGCCCTTCGAGCCGCTCACGGAGCAGGGGCGCCTCGAGGCCCGTCGCACCGCAAAGCGGCTCGCCGCCCGCCATGCGCCGTCGGCGATCTACACGAGTCCCTTCGAGCGGGCCCGCGAGACCGCGGAGTTGATCGCCGAGCCCTTCGGACTCCCGGTCCGGGTTGTCGACGCCCTCCGCGAGCAGTTCTTCGGCGAGCTGCACGGGCAGCCCTACGCGGTCTTCGCCCGGGAGACCGCCGCCGGGGGGCTCGACCGCTTCCGGCTGCGCCCGCCCGGGGGCGAGACGCTCCTCGAGGTCGCCGAGCGGGCGGGCCCCGCCCTCGACGCGATCGCCGGGCGCCACACCGGCCACGAGGTGGTCGTGGTGAGCCATGGCGGGGTGATGGCGGCGCTGCGGGGATGGGTGCGCGGCGACTTCCGCACGCCTCCCGAGCCCACGCCCAACGCCGGCGGCTTCGTGCTCGAGCGGCTTCCCGACGGCTATCGGGGCCCCTTCCCGCTTTTCGAGGACTGAGGCAGAAGCCCGGCGCACGGTCCGCTACCATCGCCACCCACGCCGCGCGACCTGCGCGGCGCCCCGGGAGGAGTCGGCGATCGGCGACCACCGCATCCGAGAGTTCGTCCGCAGGCACTACCGGCATTTCAACGCCGCCGCCCTTGCGGATGCCGCTGAGGCCTACGTGCGGCATCTCGAGGGCGGCGGGCACATGCTCATCACCCTGGCCGGGGCCATGAGCACCGCCGAGCTCGGCATCTCCCTCGCCGAGATGATCCGGCGCGGGCGGGTCCACGCCATCTGCTGCACCGGGGCGAACCTCGAGGAGGACATCTTCAACCTCGTCGCCCACGACCGCTATGTCCGGATCCCGGAGTACCGCAACCTGACCCCGCAGCGCGAAAAGGAGCTCGAGCGGAGGGGGCTCAACCGCGTCACGGATACCTGCATCCCCGAGGACGCGGCCTTCCGCGTGATCGAGCAGCCCATGCTCGAGCTGTGGCGCCGGGCGGAGCGGCAGGGCCAGCGCTTCTTTCCCGCGGAGTTCGTCTACCAGCTCCTCCGCGAGGGCTGGATCGAGGACCGCTACCAGATCGACCCGCGGGATTCCTGGGTCGTGGCG
>JALSIO010000736.1 GCA_026989995.1 Myxococcales bacterium | reverse complement strand
GGGGGCGTCGCTGGCCGCGGCCTTTCGGCGGCTTCCCGGCGGTCGGGACCGGGTCGTCGTCCTCGACAACCTGCGCCGGCGCGGCTCGGAGCACAACCTCTCCCGGCTCCGCGCGCTCGGCGTGGACTTCGTCCATGGGGATGTCCGGAATCCCGCCGACCTCGCGGACCTCCCCGGCTCCTTCGATGCGGTGATCGACGCCGCCGCCGAGCCCAGCGTGCACGCGGGGCTCGGGGGATCCCCCGACTACCTCCTCCAGACGAACCTCCTGGGGAGCGTGCACTGCCTCGAGTTCGCGCGGCGCCGTGCCGGCGCGATGGTCTTCCTCTCGACCTCGCGCGTCTACGCCCTCGGCGCGCTCCGGGCGATCGCGCTCCGGCGCCGGGGCGACCGCTTCGAGCCGGAGCCCGACCAGGACATCGCGGGCCTCGGCCCGGAGGGCATCTCCGAGGCCTTCCCCACGGACGCGCCCCGCTCGCTCTACGGGACGTCGAAGCTGGCCTCGGAGCTGCTGGTCCAGGAATACGCCTGGTGCTTCGGGCTCCCCGCGGTGGTCCTCCGCTGTGGCGTTCTGGCAGGTCCGGGGCAGTTCGGCCGCACCGACCAGGGTGTCTTCGCCCTCTTCGTGGCCCGGCACCACTTCGGCCGGCCTCTCCGCTTCACGGGATTCGGGGGGCGCGGACTGCAGGTGCGCGATCTCCTCCATCCCCTCGATCTCTTCGAGCTGCTGTGCCTCGCCCTCGACCACCCCGAGCGGCTGCGGGGCGCGGTCCTGAACGTGGGAGGCGGGCGCGAAGGTGCGGTCTCGCTCGCGGAGTTCCGGCGGCTGTGCGAGGAGGCGACCGGGCGGCGGGTTCCGGTCCGGGAGGAGGCTTCGACGGCTCCGGTCGACGTGCCCTGGTACGTCTCGGACCATCGCCGAGCGACGGGGGCCACGGGGTGGAGGCCTCGCCGGCGCCCGCCGGAGATCGCCAAGGAGATCGCGGAGTGGATCGCAGCGGAGGAAGGGCGGCTGCGCCCCCTCTTCGACCGGGAGGACGCTTGAGATGTCCGTCGTGGTGGTGACCGGTTCCTCCGGGCTCATCGGAAGCGAGTGTGTGCGCGTCTTCCACGATCGCGGCTACGACGTGATCGGCCTCGACAACGACCTCCGCCGCACCTTCTTCGGCGCCGAGGCGTCGGTGGCGTGGAATACCGAACGCCTGCGAAGGGAGTGCCGACGCTTCCGACACCTCGATCTCGACGTGCGCGACCGGACCGCCGTGGAGGCGCTCTTCTCGCGCTACGGGCGCGCCATCGAGTGCGTGATCCACGCTGCGGCCCAGCCCTCCCACGACTGGGCCGCCCGGGACCCCTGCACCGACTTCGGGGTGAATGCGGTCGGAACCCTGGTGATGCTCGAGGCGACCCGGCGCTTCGCGCCCGATGCCACCTTCATCTTCACGTCCACCAACAAGGTCTACGGCGACACCCCGAACACACTGCCGCTGGTGGAGCGGGACCGCCGATGGGAACTCAGCCACGAGCACCCCTACTTCGAGCACGGAATCGACGAGCGCATGAGCATCGACCGCTCGAAGCACAGCCTCTTCGGGGCCTCGAAGCTCGCCGCCGACGTGCTGGTGCAGGAGTACGGGCAGTACTTCGGCATGCGCACCGGGGTCTTCCGGGGGGGGTGTCTCACCGGCCCGTGCCACTCGGCTGCGGAACTCCACGGATTCCTCGCCTACCTGGCCCGGTGCGTGGTGACGGGCCGCAAGTACACCGTCTACGGCTACAAGGGCAAACAGGTCCGCGACCACATCCACAGCGAAGATCTGGTGCGCGCCTTCTGGCACTTCCACCTCCGCCCCCGACCGGGAGAGGTCTACAACCTGGGAGGATCGCGGCACAGCCACTGCTCGGTGCTCGAGGCCATCGACCTGTGCCAGGAACGCGCCGGCAAGCCCCTCGACTACACCGTGGTGGACAGGGCACGCAGCGGCGACCACATCTGGTGGGTCTCGGACGTGCGCAAGTTCCGGTCCCACTACCCGGAGTGGGACTACCGGCACGACCTTCCGGGAATCGTCGGGGAGCTCGTGGAGGCCGCGCGGGAGCGCGCCGACGCGAGCGCCTAGCACCCGCGGCCGAAGGCCGGGGCTCCGCTCCCCCCGCCGGCGCCGAGCCGGGCGCGCAGGAAGGCCACGGCGCGGCGCCAGGCATCGGCCGCAGCCTCGGGGCGGAAGCGCTCGGGCTGGGTGTCGTTCAGGAAGGCGTGCCCGGCCTCCGGGTACACGCGGAACTCCACCGGCTGCCCGCTGGCCCTGGCGGCCTCCTCGAAGGCCCGCACGTCCTCGAGGGGGATCAGCGCGTCCTCGGCGCCGTAGAGGCCGAGCAGCGGACACCGGAGATCCCGGGCCGCCTCGAGCGGCGAGCGCGGCTTCTTGCTCCGGTCGAGATCCGGCGCGTAGCGGATCATGCCGTAGAAGGACACCGCCGCCGCGATTCCGGAGAGGGTGCAGGCAGCGAGCAGGGCGTACTGGCCGCCCATGCAAAAGCCCATGATGCCCGTCCGACGACCTCCGACGGCCGGGTGCCCCCGGAGGAAGTCCACCGAGCCCCGGACCTCCTCGAGCACGATGCGGTCGTCGAGCTCGGCGATCCAGCGCATCGCGGAGGACGCATCCGTGACGGTGGGTCGCCCGGTGCGGCGGTAGAGGTCCGCGACGAGTACCGCGAAGCCCTCGCCCGCCAGCCGGCGACCGAGCTCGCGAAAATGCTCGTAGATCCCGCGCACGTCCGGCAGGAGCACCACGCCGGGGTGCGTCCCCTCCTCGGGATGGACCAGGAATCCGTGCTCGACGTCACCCTCGCGCACGGAAGCCAGTATACTGCGCCGAGCATGGCCTACGAACGCGAGCTCGAGACCGCCCTGCGAGCGGCCCGGGAGGCGGGCCGGATCCTCCTCCGGCACTACGAGGACGGCACCCGCAGTTGGGACAAGTCGCACGACAACCCCGTGACGCTGGCCGATCTCGAGTCGGATCGCGCCATCGCCCACGAACTCCGGGAGGCCTTCCCCGACGATCCCATCCTCTCCGAGGAGACGGCCAGCGACCCCTCCCGGGTGCAGCAGAGGCGTGTCTGGATCGTCGATCCCATGGACGGAACCAAGGAGTTCGTGGCGCGCATCCCGGAGTTCGCCGTCTCGATCGCCCTCGCCGAGGGGGGAGAGCCGGTGGTGGGCGTGGTCCACAATCCGGCCACCGGCGTCACCGTCCACGCCACGCGCGGAGGCGGCACCTTCCACGAGGGGCGGCGGGTCCACGTCTCCTCCGTCACCCGCCTCGAGGACGCCGTGGTGATCGCCAGCCGCACCGAGATCTCCCGCTCCCAGTTCGCCCCCTACGAGGGGTGGTTTCGCGAGCTTCGTCCGGTGGGCTCGATCGCCTGGAAGCTGGCCTGCATCGCCTGCGCCGAGGGAGACCTGAACGTCTCGGTGGCGCCGAAGAACGAGTGGGATGTCTGCGCCGGAGACCTGCTCGTCCGGGAGGCGGGGGGAATCTACTGCGATTTCGAGGGGGCGAGGCGGCGATACAACCAGGCGGATCCGCTGATCCGCGAGCCGATGGCGGCCGGCCCCCCGGCGCTGGTCGAGGCCTTCCGAAAGCGCGAGAAGGCACGGGACGCCTGAGTGCCCCCTCCCGCGGCCGCCGAATCCCCCCGGCCGCAGCCGCGTCCGACCGACCACGGCCCCCACGTGGAGCCGGCCGATCCCCGGCCGCACGGGCATCCGCCGGCGCACTCCGGCTGCTCCTGGAGGAACCGGGGCCTGCAGGAGGACCTGGGCCCGCTCGAGCGCATCCAGGCGACCCTCGGGGGACGGGCGGGCAAGTAGGTGCCCTCGGATCCCCGCCGGCTCTCAAGCGCGCCACCGGCCCCGGACGATGAAGGGGGGGAGGTGCGCGTCCATGGCGAGGGCCTTCGGCCTGCTCCTCATCGTCTGCAGCATCTGGCTCGGGCTCGAGCTGATGAGCCAGGGCAGCCGGGGTGCCTTCGGGGGCCTGCTCGTCGATCTCGGGGTGGTCTCGCCGCCGCCCGCGGCGCGGGAGGAGACGCGGATGCACGACCGCGCCCGGGCGCGCTTCCAGGAGGCCTACCGGACCGGGGTCCGCCGCGTCGAGGACCAGCTGCGCGAGTAGTTCGGCCGCGGGCCCGGCCCCTCAGTCGAGCTGGCGGAGCGCCTCGACGAGCTCGAGCACCGTGGCCTTCGCGTCCCCGAAGATCATCATCGTGTTGTCGTTGAAGAAAAGCGGGTTCTGGATCCCGGCGAAGCCCGGGTTCATGCTCCGCTTGATCACGAAGACATGCCGGGCCTGGTCGACGTTCAGGATCGGCATCCCGTAGATGGGGCTCTTCTCGTCGGTCCGCGCGGCCGGGTTCACGACGTCGTTGGCGCCGATGACGAGGACCACGTCGGTTTCGGGGAACTCGGGGTTGATCTCGTCCATCTCGACCAGCTTGTCGTAGGGCACGTTGGCCTCGGCGAGCAGCACGTTCATGTGCCCGGGCATCCGACCGGCCACCGGGTGGATGGCAAAGCGGACCTGGATCCCGCGCTTCTCGAGCTCCTCGGCGAGCTCCCGGACCGCGTGCTGCGCCTGGGCCACCGCCATGCCGTAGCCCGGAACGACGATCACCGAGCGCGCGGTCTGGAAGACGATTGCCGCGTCCTCGGGGGTATAGGCCTTGACCGTCCCCTGCTGATCCGAACCGGCCAGCGCCTCCGAGGCCGCCCCGAAGGCGCCGAAGAGGACGTTGCCGAGCGAGCGGTTCATGGCATCGCACATGATCTTGGTGAGGATGATGCCGGAGGCACCCACCAGCGAGCCGCTGATGACGAGGGCCTCGTTGTCGAGCACGAAGCCCGCCGCGCAGGCGGCGAGACCCGAGTAGGAGTTGAGAAGCGAGATCACCACCGGCATGTCGGCACCGCCGATGGGGATCACCAGCACCACTCCGAGCACGAGCGCCAGGGCCGCCAGGCCCACGAAGGCCTGCATGGCCGTGGGATCCAGGGCCACCACCACGCCGAGGCCGACGGCGGCGAGACCGAGCACCGCGTTGACCACCTGCTGGCCGCCGTAGACGATGGGGGCACTGCGCATGAGCTCCTGGAGCTTGGCGAAGGCCACCAGGGATCCGGTGAAGGTCACGCCGCCGATCAGCGTCGCGAGCACGATGGCCACGCTCACGATCCCGAAGGGCGTGCCCGCAGCACCGGCCTCCGGCCGCAGGTCCAGGAGCTCCGCGGTGGCGACGAGCGCCGAGGCGATGCCGCCGAAGCCGTTTAGCAGGGCCACCATCTGGGGCATGGCGGTCATCTGGATGCGAAGGGCGAGGACCGCGCCTGCCACGGAGCCGAGGGCGAGGCCGGCGGCGATGATGCCGTAGCCCACCACCTCCTGCTTGATCAGGGTCGCCACCACGGCGATCAGCATGCCCACCGCGGCCGTGATGTTCCCGCGCGTGGCGGTCCGGGCGGAGGAAAGCTGTCGGAGGCCCAGGATGAAGAGGACCGCCGAGATCAGGTAGGCGTAGTGGACCAGCCCCTCCACTAGCGCTCCCTCTTGCGGAACATGGCCAGCATGCGGTTGGTGACCAGGAAGCCGCCGACCACGTTGATGGTGGCGAAGACGATGGCCGCGAAGCCGAGTACGGTTCCGAGGCCCCGCTCCCCGTGCCCGGCCGCCAGGATGGCGCCCACGATGGTGATCCCGGAGATGGCATTGCTGCCGCTCATGAGGGGGGTGTGGAGCAGCGGCGGCACCTTGGAGATCACCTCGATGCCGACGAAGAGCGAAAGCACGAGGATGGTCAGCGCGTTGGCCGGGTCGTCGAGCATCAGCCGCTCTCCTGGAGCTTCTGGCGCACGCGCTCGTTCGCGATCTCTCCCCCGCGGACGAGCAGTGCCCCCCGCGTGATCTCGTCTTCGAGGTCGATGACGAGCTCTCCCTCGGGCGCGAGGTGCTGGATGAAGGTCGTGATGTTCCGCGCGTACATCTGGCTCGCGTCCACCGGAACCTCCGCCGGGAGGTTGGTGGGACCGAGCACCGTGACCCCGTGCTCGACCACCTCCTCGTCGGCGCGGGTGAGGTCGCAGTTGCCCCCCGAGCCGGCCGCGAGATCCACGATCACGGAGCCGCGCTTCATGGAGGCCACCGTGCCGGCTTCGATGAGCCGCGGCGCCCGCGCGCCCGGCACCTGCGCCGTCGTGATCACGACGTCCGCGGCCCGCACCCGCACGCCGAGGAGATCCCGCTGCCGCTGGTAGAACTCCTCGCTCTGCGCCCGGGCGTAACCGCTGGCGTCCTCGGCGTCCTCGGTCTCTAGATCGAGCTCGACGAAGCGGGCTCCGAGGCTCTGGACCTGCTCGCGCACCGCCGGCCGCATGTCGTAGGCCTCCACCACGGCTCCGAGCCGGCGGGCGGTGGCGATGGCCTGCAGGCCGGCCACGCCCGCGCCGATCACGAGCACCCGGGCCGGCGAGACCGTCCCGGCCGCGGTGGTGAGCATGGGGAACATCTTGGGCAGGCGGACGGCGGCGAGCAGCACCGCGCGGTAGCCGGCCACCGTCGCCATGGAGGAGAGCGCGTCCATGCTCTGCGCGCGGGTGATGCGCGGCATCAGCTCCATGGCGAAGGCATCCACCCCGCGCCCGGCGAGGGCTGCAGCGAGCTCGGGCCGGTCGAGGGGCTGAAGCATGCCGATCAGGGTCGAACCCGGGCGGAGGCTGTCCACCTCGGGGGCCTGCACCGCGGTCACCACGTCGGCGGCCTGCAGCAGTGCGGCGCGGTCTGCCTCCACCCGGAAGCCGGCCTTCTCGTAGGCCTCGTCCGACCACCCGGAGGCCAGCCCCGCTCCCCGCTCGATGCGAAGCTCGATGCCGGCCTGCAGGAGCGGGCGGACCACCGGCGGCACCAGGGCGACCCGTCGTTCTCCGGGCGCCGTCTCCTTCGGCGTGGCGACGATCACGTGCAACCTCAAGCCGGTCCTGCGGCGGGCACCCGGGCCCGGGAACCCGGTCGGCGCCGGCCGCCCGCCCCGGAGGACGCAGGCGGGACCCCGACCCCGCCGCGGCGGGCGGCACGATAGACCAAGCGCGCTCGCGGCGCATGACCCGAGCCGCCCCACCCCCGGGGATGCACCGGTGATGGCGGGGACGGAGCGGCGTGCCTAGAATGCGCGCCCCGCGCCCGAGAAGCCTCCCGATCCGCCGACAGGAGCCTCCCGTGAGCGAGCCCCCCCGCGTAATCCGCAAACAGAGCGGCCACTTCCTGGAGGACTTCGCCCCCGGCCAGGTCTACCGGCACAAGGGTGGCAAGACCGTCACCGAGGGCCTCTTCGCCATCTTCAACGACTTCTCGATGACCTCCAACCCCCTGTCGAAGAACCGCCGCTATGCGCGCGCCTTCGGCTACCGGGATCTCGTGGTGCCTCCCGGGCTCACGATGCTCGTCTCCTTCAGCCAGACGGTGGAGGACATCTCGGAGAACGCGCGGGCCAACCTCGAGTACATCGACATGCGCTTCGGCGCCCCGGTCTACATCGGCGACACCATCGAGGTGGAGACGCGGATCCTCGCGGTCCGGCCGAGCAGCAGCCGGCCGAATCTCGGCATCGTGCACGTGCAGTCGACCGCCCGAAAGAACGTCGGCCAGGAGGACGAAGCCGTCGTCATGACCTGGCAGCGGAAGGTGCAGGTCTGGAAGAAGAACCCGGACGCGGAACTGCACCCGGGCAGCACCGAGCCGGAGGAGATTCCCTGCGAGCTCTGGCTGCCCCCCTACGATCCGGGCCGCGACTACGCGGCCCTCGCCCACCTCTCGAGCCCCGACTCGTACTTCGAGGACCTCGAGCCCGGAACCCGCATCGAGCACTCCCGGGCGCGGACCGTCACCGACGAACACATCCTGCTCACGGGCATTCTCGACAATACCTCCCAGGTGCACTGCAACCAGCACATGATCGAGCGGAACCCGGAGCAGTACGTGGGCGGGCGCCTGATCATCTTCGGCGGCATTCCCTTCAACCTCTGCCTCGGCCTCTCCTGCCCGGACGTCGGCGACAATGCCCTCGGCGATCTCATCTACACCACCGGCCGCCACACCGCGCCGCTTTTCGCCGGCGACACGGTATACGCGGCGACGGAGATCGTCGGGCGTCGCGACCACCCGGAGCGGGCCGACGTGGGCATCGTCCGTACCCGACTGCTCGGCTACAAGCCCGTGCGCCTCGGCCCCCGAGAGGAGCCGGAGCCGGGAACCCCGGACGCGGGCCCGGGCTGGAAGTTCGTGCAGATCTTCGAGCTCGACCGGCAGCTCGTTGTCAAGCGCCGGAGCCACTACGCGGCCGGCTAGGCCGCGCGGTGGTTGACCCCCGGCGGGAAGGCCGATAGGGTGCGCTGGCCCGGCGCGCCCGCCCCGCTGCCGGACCGGAACCGGTCCCGAAGGCCCGGATCCGGCGGGTGGGCCGCTCCGGCCGGCACCGAGGCCCCGCGCAGGCCGGTCGCACGGGTCGTTCGGGTTCGCCCATGCGAGGACGAAGCCCGAAAGGCCGGGCCGGAGACCGGCCCACGAGCCGGACCGGAGGCCGGCGGCGGGCGCCCTGAGCCACCGCCGGCGGGCCGCCGGGCCGGAGGCCGCAGCCCGGGCCGGGCAGGTCCCACGGAGCACGCCATCATGCGCTTCTACGAACACGAGTCCAAGGCGCTCTTCGCCCGGCGCGGCCTGCCGATCCCGAAGGGCGGCCTCGCCACCCGGCCCGAGGAGGCCCGGCGCATCGCCGAGGAGATCGGGGGACCGGTGGTGCTGAAGGCCCAGGTCCTCTCGGGCGGGCGCATGAAGGCCGGCGCCGTCCGCTTCGCCGACACCCCGGAGGACGCGGAGGCACTCCTCGAGCCCGTTCTCGCGGCCGAGGTCCGCGGCCATCGGGCGCGCTCGGTGCTCGTCGAGGAGAAGAGCCCGGTGGCCGCGGAGTATTTCGTCTCGGTGACCTGGGACGGGCGCCGCAAGCTTCCGGTGCTGCTCGTGAGCGACATGGGCGGGGTGGACATCGAGGAGGTCGCCGAGAGGCACCCCGAGCACGTCTCCCGGACCCACTTCTCGACCATTCTTCCGCTCACCCCCCGAATCGCCAAGGAGGCCCTCGGTGCCGTCGGGATCAGCGGGCGGGAGCTGGTCCGACTCGTGCCCCTGGTCTTCGAGGTCATGCAGATCTTCCTCGACTGCGACCTCACCCTGGCGGAGATCAACCCCCTCGCCCGTCTCGAGGACGGCCGCTTCGTGGTCCTCGACGGCCACGTGGACATGGAGGCGGAGGCCCGCAGCCGCCACCGGGCGCTCCTGAAGGAGCTCGGGATCGGCGAGGAGGAGACACGCCAGGCGCGACCGCCCACACCCTTCGAGCTCGCCGGGCGCCGGATCAACGAAATGGACCACCGGGGTGTGGCCGGCAACGTGGTCGAGTTCGACGGCGACCTCGGCCTCGTGATCGGGGCCGGCGGCGGCTCGCTCACCCTCTTCGACGCGGTGCGGAAGCACGGTGGCCGGCCGGCCAACTACTGCGAGATCGGCGGCAATCCGAGCGTCCGCAAGGTCTCGGAGCTCACCAAGCTGATCCTCGGCAAGCCCGGCGTCCGTAAGATCGCGGTCATGATGAACGTGGTCTCGAACACCCGGGTGGACATCGTCGCCCGCGGCGTCATCAAGGGCTGCCTGGAGGCCGGACGGGATCCGGCCGAGGCCATCGCCATCTTCCGGATTCCCGGCGCCTGGGAGGAGGAGGGCTTCAAGATCCTCGAACGCTACGGCGTCGAGTACTGCGACCGAAGCGTATCCATGTACGAGGCGGCCGGCCGTGCCGTGGCCAAGATGAAGGAGGCGGGTGCCTGAGCCGGGGCCCGGAGCAACATGTCCATCCTGATCTCCCGCGACACCCGCTTCATCGTCCAGGGCATCACCGGCCGGGAGGCGGTGAATCTCACCCGCGAGAACCTCGACTACGGGGCCAAGATCGTGGGGGGCGTGACGCCGGGACGCGCCGGGCGCGAGGTCTACGGGGTTCCGGTCTACGACTGCGTGCGGGACGTGATCCGGGCCCACGGCCCCGTGGAGGGCTCGGTGGTCTCGGTGCCTCCGGCCTTCACGCAGGACGCCGTCTTCGAGGCCATCGAGAACGGAATCCGCCTCGTGGTGGTGGTGACCGAGAACGTGCCGCGGCGGGAGGTCGCCCAGATGGTGGAGCTCGCGGCGCTCCGCGGCGCCCGCATCATCGGCCCCAACTGCCTGGGCATCATCTCGCCGGACGAGGCGAAGATGGGTGGGATCGGGGGGCCGGCCGCCAACACCCGGCAGGCCTACCGCAAGGGGCCCGTGGGGGTCATGTCCCGCTCGGGCGGCATGACCACCGAGATCGCGAGCACGCTCACCGCCGCCGGTCTCGGCCAGTCCACCTGCGTATCCATCGGCGGTGACGCCATTGTCGGCAGCACCTATGCCGAGCTCATGCCGCTTTTCGAAGCGGATCCCGAGACGGAGGCCATCGTGATCTACTCCGAGCCGGGGGGACGCATGGAGGCCGAGCTCGCCGAGTGGGTCACCGCGAACCGCTCGCGGCTGCCCATCGTCGCCTTCATGGCCGGTCGCTTCATGGACGAGATGAAGGGGATGCGATTCGGGCACGCCGGGACCATCGTCGAGGGGCGCGAGGACACCACCGCGGAGAAGATCGCCCGCATGGAGGAGGCGGGGATCTCGGTGGCGGAGCGGATCGAGGAAATCCCCGACCTGCTTCGC
>JALSIO010000735.1 GCA_026989995.1 Myxococcales bacterium | reverse complement strand
GGCTCGATCGCCCCGGCCGGCGCAGGGGAGGCGGCCTCTGCCGGAGTCCGATCCCGGGTGGTGGCCGGCCCTGGCCGGCGCGTTCGAGCCGTCGCTGCTCGTTCGGGTGGCGGCGGCGGTGGTCTGTGGAGGCCTCGTCGGTCTCGAGCGGCAGATCCGCGGCAAGCCGATCGGCATCCGCACCGGCATCCTGATCTGTCTGGCGACCTCCACCTTCGTGGAGGTCGGCGTCGTGGTCCAGGGAACCCGGGGCGATCCGACCCGGGTCCTGGGGCAGGTCGTCACCGGCGTGGGCTTCCTCGGGGCCGGCGTGATCGTGGCCCGGGGCGGCGAGGTGATCGGGGTGACCTCCGCGGCTGTGGTGTGGCTGCTCGCGGCCATCGGAAGCGCCATCGGCCTCGGCCGAGTGGGCGAGGCGGTGGCGCTCGCGGTCGTGGCGGTGGCGGTGCTCACCGGCGTGCGGCAGCTCGAGCGGATGTTTCGCCGGCTTCGGGGCGGCTCCGACGAGCCCGAGGCGGACGCGGAGGAGGCCGAAGTCGCGGACGCCCGGGAGGGGGAGCCTCTCTAGGACCCGGGGTGTGCGCGCCTGCATCCCGCCCCGGTCGGGGCGGCTTCCGCACCTGGCGCGGCGCGGTCCCGCCCGCACCCGGGCGGCCGCCTCCGGCTGTGCGGTCGGCCGGTCGTCAGAGGAAGAACCAGAGGTCGAGGGTGCCGCCCTGTCCATCCGGGATCCGACCCGAGCCGAGCAGGACGGCGAGGAAGAGGCTCGCGTTGGTGACCGCGTGCACCAGCACGAGGGAGGCGATGTGCCGCCGGTGGTAGAGCCAGAGGTTGTAGAGGACGCCGGTGGCGAAGGCGACGGGCCATTCCCAGGAGACGTGGGTGAAGGTGAACCACAGCACGGTCACCGCGAAGCTCGGTCCGGCGAATCGGCCGATCGGCGCGCGCCGGAAGTCGGCCGGCCCGCGACCGGTGTAGGCGTCGACCAGACGCATGAGAAAGCTCCGGACGAAGAGCTCCTCCATGAAGGGCGTGACGAGCGCGAAGCCCGCGAACCGGAGCCCGAGGGTGAGCCCCACGTGCTCCGGGCCCAGCATGGTCGGATCGAAGGCCGTTCCCGGATCACCGGGGAGCGGGAGGATCCCGAGAAGGTAGGGGGCCATCCAGAGTGCGGTCACCGCGAGGCCGAAGCCCAGGTCGGCGAGGATCCGCCCCGCGCCCGGCCGCCAGCCCCGGAGCTCGGGATAGGCACCCCGCGCCGCGAAGAAGAGCAGGAGGCCTCCGGGGAGCAGGACGCGCAGACCGAGCAGGGGGCCGGCGGCGGCTTCCGGTGCCCGGCGCGCGATCTCGACCAGCACCAGGAAGCCCGCATAGGGAACGAGGTAGGGCCACCACCCGTGGTCGGACGCCACCGACCCGCCCCGCGCTCTCCCCTCGCCCTCCCCCATCGGAGCGATCCTGTAGCACAGCGGGCGGGAGGCGGGCCGCCGGCACCGGCAGCGCCCCGCTCGGCCACCGGCAAGAGCCGCGGCACCGTCTG
>JALSIO010000734.1 GCA_026989995.1 Myxococcales bacterium | reverse complement strand
CGCAGGAACAGGTCGCGTTCCTTCAAAAGCTTGAGCCCCTCGTAAGAAAGGGCCGAGCGCGGCCCGGGCGATGCTCGGTGGCGCTGGGGGGCCTCGCGATCCACCTGGTGCCATTGTCTGGGACAGTGGGCTTGACTCGACGATCTATCGACGTGTCGTAGCCGGTCGCCCGTGGCGGCCCGGTGGCGGCCCTGCCGGCGGATCGCTCAGGCTCCAGCGGGTACCGCGGCCGGCTCGGCGTGGGAGCATCGACCGAGCGCCCGGGCCAGTCGCCGCCCAAGCGTTCGGAGCCGGCCGGGTGGGCGAGGCGGCGCCGTGGTGGTGCCCCCCGGGGACGGTGGCGCGCTGTGGGCGAGGCCGGGCGGTGGTGGGCGGGCGCTTCGCGCGGCGTCGCAGGAGCGGGCGTCCGCGCCAGCCTGGGAGCTCCTCGCGGAGACCGACGCGATCGCCGGGCGCTCCTCGTCGGGACGCGGAGGTGGCAGGCCCCCGTCGACTCGCGCGGCGGCGTGGTGCTCGCTGGCGCGCTTCGCGTTCACCGCCAGCGCCTTCATGGTCATCGCCAGCGTCACCCGGTCACGGCCTCGAACGCGAAGCGCTGCCGCGCCGTGCCGGCCCTTCAGCTCCGCGTTCGTCGCCTCGATGCCGCTGCGGATCTTGTAGCGCTCCTTGAAGGCGGAGCCCCGCTGCTCTTGTTGGCGACAAGCCGTCGCCGCCATCGACCGGCGGAAGCGCAGGGTTCGGCCACCATCCTTCCGGGGCCGCGCAGGACAGCGCGCCGCCAGCGGGCAGGACGCGCAGCTCTCCGCCGAGAACCGCGACCACACGGTCCTGCCCGCTTTGTCGGCCACCTGCTCCACCGGCACCTCCCCAGCGGGACAGCGCTGGACCTCGCTGTAGGTCTCGTCGTAGACGAAGTCCTCCAGGCCCAACGCCGGCTCGTCAGCGGCCAGCGCCCGCTCGTCGGCGGACAGAGAGCGGGCCTCGGGGGCAGGCGCGGCCAGCTCCTCTGCGTCTTCGATGAGCACCGTCGGCTGCACAGGCTCCGCCATCCGGTCCTGCTTTGCCAGAGCGTCCGGATCCTGCACCGGCGCTTGCAGATCCACGCCCAGCTCCGCGCAGGCCACGATGTTCTCGCCGCTGCCGTAGCCCGTGTCCGCGACCAGCTCCTCCGGACCGAGTCCCGCGCCGGAAAGCTGCTCCACCATCCCCAGCACGGCCCCCTGGTCCGACTCGTTCGCCCCGTTGAGCGCCACGCCCGTGATCACCTGGTAGGGGTTCTTCGCGTCGCAGGTCTCCGCGATCTGTGCCTCGTAGCCCTTCCCCTTGCGCCCATAGGTCGCGTCTGGGTCATGGGGGCTCTGCAGCGACGAGCTGGAGATCTCCCGCCCCTCCCGCAGCCTGACCCGCACCTCCTCCTCCTCCTCCTCATCCTCCGAGGCTGACGGGCGCGCGTCACCAGCTCCGATCGGCGCGTCCTCCTCCGCCAGGGCAGAGCCCTCCTCCTCTTCGGCACCGCTGACCTCGCGGGCATCCGGCTTGG
>JALSIO010000733.1 GCA_026989995.1 Myxococcales bacterium | reverse complement strand
CTATGCGAGGGGAGGGGTACTCGGCCCGGGCGCGGGGACCCTTCGATCCGTGGCTCTCGCCCCTCACGGAGAGCAAGGGGTGTGCCAGCCCCGGCCTGCGGAGCGGGTGCGCGCCCCGCAGGCGGGCCGGCTGTGTCGCGTCGGCAGCGGCCGCAGGGTGGCCGAAACGACGGCGCATTCGGGCAGCAGCACCGGGCTGCGGGTCGGCCGCGGGTGCCGCATTTTGTGTCCCCGGGTGCGGCCCGCCACTCCGGGAAAGGGGGGACGGGCGGTCTGCCGGGCCTAGGGACCGGGGGGAGCTTTGCCGTGGCCGAGGAGCTCGCGCAGGGCGCGGATGTGATCCGGCCCGGTCCCGCAGCAGCCTCCGACGAGCCGAGCCCCGGCGCGGAGCCAGCGCACGGCCTCGGCCGCGTAGCCCGCGGGCGACGCCCGCCCCCGTAGCGCCGCGCGCGCGAATCCCTGCACCGGGTCCGGCTCGCCGAGGTTGGCGTAGACGCCGAAGGGGCGGCCCGCCGCGGCGAGCACCGGGAGGCAGGGCGGCACGTGCTCCGGTGGCAGGCAGTTGACCATCACCGCAATGGGCTCGAAGGGAGCCACGGCCCGGAGGGCTGCGGCGAGGGGCTCACCGGACAGAAGCTCTGCCCCGTCCCGACACACGAAGCTCGCCATCGCCGGCACCCCGGCCTCGGCCGCGCCGCGCAGGGCGGCGCAGGCCTCCCGGATGGTGTGGTGCGTCTCCGCGAGGATCGCGTCGACACCGGCGGTGGCGAGGTTCCGCGCGTGCTCGGCGTGCTCCGGAAGGAGCTCCCGGTCGGGCGGGGTGAGGTCCGGGCGGTAGCAGTCGAGCAGCGGCGGCGCCGAGCCGACCACGAACACCGGCCGGGGCGCATCGCCGGCCGCCTCCCGCGCGAGGTCCACGGCGAGGCGGGTCAGCGCCCCCGCGCGGTCGCCGAGGCCGGCGGTGGAGAGGGTCCGGCGCTGGGTCCGGAAGGTGTTGGCGCACAGCACCTCGGCTCCGGCGGAGACGTACGCGCGGTGCACGGCGCGCACCTCCTCGGGCGCGGTCAGGAGCGCGTGGGCGGACCAGAGCGGCAGTGGGCTCGGGATGCCGCGGCGCTCGAGCTCCGTCCCCGTGGCCCCGTCGAGCAGCACCGGGCGGTCCTCCCGCAGCCGGTGGGCGAGGCTCGGGGGGGCTCCGAGGGCAACGGGCATGGCATCCGCTCCGGGCGCTCCGGGCGCTCCGGACGGCGCAGGCAGTCCGCACCGTCCGGGCGGCTCGCGCGGTCGGGGTGCTTCGGGCGGCCCCGGGGCCGCCTGCCGGCGCCATCCGCCCGCGCGATCGGGCGGGCCGAGCCTGGGGCGCGGCCCGCGCCGGGTTACTCTACCGCCCATGACGGACGCGAGGGCCCTCCTCGAGCTCCCGGGCGTCGGGCGGGTCCTCGGCGGCCGGCTCGGGCTGCGCACCGAAGCCGCCGGCCTGCCGGTCGAGGTGGCCAGCCGGCTCGGGCCGGGACCGCACCGCGCCGGCGACCTCGAGCTTCGGCTCGAGATCGACCGGGGAGCCCGTGAGCTCACCGTCCGACCGGTGGTGGCGAACCGGGGCGCCCGCCCCCTCGGGCTCGAGGCGGTCGTCGTCGGCTTCCACTTCCTCCCGGACCGCCCCGCCGGGCTTCGCCTGCTCGAGCACGGCTGGCAGTCGTGGTCGCCCTGCCGGACGCGCGGGCTCGACGAGCCGCCCGCTCCTCCCTTTCCCTCGGGCGCCTGGCTGCGCGGCTTCCACCACGCCCGGGGCGAGGTCCCGCAGGACCGCGGCGGATGGCACGAGTCGCACCTGCTCTCGGCGGTGGGAGGTCCTGCGCCGGACGCCGGGGCCTGCGTGATCGGCGTGCTCGAGCGGGGCGAGAGCTTCGGCGTGATCTATCTCCGCCGCGAGGGGGCGGGCGTGGCGCTCGAAGCGGAGCTGGTGGTGGACGCCCGGCTTTCGCCGGGGGAGGTGCGCGCCCTCGAGGAGGTTCGCGTGGCCCTCGGAGCCGAGGTGGCGCCGCTGCTCGAGGAGCAGGCCGAGCGGCACGGGCGGCGCGCGGGGGCGCGCACCGCCGCCTCGATCGGGGCCGGCTGGTGCACCTGGTACCACTTCTTCCACGCCGTCCGCGAGCAGGATGTGCTCCGGAACCTGGAGGCGCTCGCCGCTGCCCGGGAGGAGCTGCCCGTCTCCGTGGTCCAGATCGACGACGGCTACCAGCACGCGATCGGCGACTGGACCCGCACCAACGAAAGATTCCCGCGCGGGCTGGAGCCGCTGGCCCGGGAGATCCGCGCTGCCGGCTTCGTTCCCGGTCTCTGGACGGCGCCGCTTCTGGTCGCGCCGGACAGCGACCTCTACGCGGCCCACCCGGAGTGGGTGCTCGGCCGTGCCGGAGAGCCGCTCCTCGGCCTGCTCCACCCCGCGTGGACCAAGGACGCGCGGATCTTCGTCCTGGATGCGACCCGTGCCGAGGTGCTGGAGCACCTCGAGGCGACCTTCCGCGCGCTTCGCGAGATGGGCTTCGAGTACCACAAGCTCGACTTCCTCTACGCGGGCGCGATGCGGGCGGAGGCGGCGGACCCGGGCGTCTCGCGGGCTGCGCGGCTCCGCCGGGGCCTCGAGGCGGTGCGGCGGGGCTGCGGAGACGACGCCTTCGTCCTCGGCTGCGGCTGCCCGCTCGGGCCCGCCGTGGGCGTGGTGGACGGAATGCGCATCGGTCCGGACGTGGCGCCGCGCTTCGATCCCGAGCCCGCACAGGCGATCCCCGGCATCGAGGAGACGCAGCCCTCCACCCGCTACGCCGTGCGCAGCATCTTCGCCCGGGCCTTCCTGCACCGGCGGCTGTTCGTGAACGATCCGGACTGCCTGCTCGCCCGGCGGCGCGAGACGGAGCTCTCGGAGGGGGAGATCCGCGCGCTGGCGGCGGCCATCGCCGGAACCGGCGGAATGGTGCTCTTCTCGGACGATCTCGGCGCGCTCGATGCGGAGGACCGGGCCCTCGTGGCCGAGGTGGCCCGCCTGGCCGCGGAGGTGGACCGCGCCGGGGGAGCCCGCGCCCTCGATCCCCTCGGGCCCGCGGATCGGCCCACGGCGCGCGCGGCACTGCCGGGTGCCTGGCTGGTGGCGGCCGCCCGGCTCGCCGACGGCGAGGAGCTGCGGGAGGTCCCGCCGCCTCCGGGTGCCGGGGAGGCGGTGGAGCCCCTGCTCGGCAGTCCACCCCGCGCCCGGGTGGCGGCGGGGCGGCTGCACATCCCCCTCGCCCCCCGGGAGGGCTGCCTGCTCCGGCTTCCCCGACACCTGCCCTTCGCCGTGTTCTGCGACTTCGACGGGACCTTTGCCGTGCAGGACGTGGGGGCGAGCCTCGCGCTGCGCTACGCCGGCGACCGGCGTCCCGCGCTCTGGGCGCGCTTCGAGCGCGGCGAGCTCACCGCCTGGGCCTACAACCTCGAGCTCCTCGACGGGATCGCGATTCCCGAGGACGAGCTCGAGGCATTCCTCGCCACGGTCGAGCTCTCGCCCGGGGCCCGGGAGCTCGTGGCGTGGTGCGATCGAAGGGGCATCCCCTTCCGGATCCTCTCGGACGGCTTCGACCGCAACCTGGAGCGGCTGCGCGTGCTCACCGGCGTTCCCTTCGCCTACGATGCCAACCGCCTGCGCTACGAAGCGGGCCGGTGGCGCATCGAGCCCGCGAGCCCCGATCCCCGCTGCAGCTGCGGGACGGGTCTTTGCAAGCGGGCCCGCATCGAGGCCTTCCGCCGCCGCCACCCGGGCGTGCCGGTGGTCTACATCGGCAACGGTCGCGTCTCGGACCGGTGTGGCGCGCTGGGCTCGGATCTCATCTTCGCCAAGGATTCCCTGGCCGAGGTGCTTCGGGCGGAGGGGGTGCCCTTCGTGCCGTACCAGACGCTCGCCGAGGTGCTCGAGGAGCTCGAGCGTCGCTTCGCCGAAGTCGGCTGAACCCGCCGCGGACCGCTCTGCTACGATCCGCCGCCCCCGGTCGGGCCCGGGGCACGACGGGAGGGCAGGGGTGAGCGCGGCGCGCGTCGTGGTGGTGGGGGCCGGGCTCTCCGGCCTCGCGGCCGCCACGCGGCTGCAGGAGGCCGGGGTCCCGGTGACGGTGATCGATGCCGCCGCGCCCGGAGGGCGCGTGGTCGCCGTGCGCCGCGAGGGCTTCCTGCTCGAGACCGGACCCCACCGCTTCGAGGCCGCCGATCGACTGCTTCTCGGGCTGATCCGGAAGGCGGGGCTCGCGGGGGAGGTCGCGGTCCCCTCGCCCGGAGGGGGCGCGGTCCTGCACCGCGGTCGCATCCACGCGGTGGACCCGGGCGGGCTCCCGGGACTGCTGCGCTGGCCCGGGGTTCCGCCGTGGGAGACCCTCCGGGTGGTGCGGCTGCCGCGGCTGCTCGCGCGTTTCTCGCGGCTCCTGGCCGACCCGGCGGCACCCGAGCGGGCCGCGCGCCTCGACGACCGCTCGCTCGCGGACTTCGTCCGCCTCTACGGCGGGCGCCGGCTGCTCGAGCGGGTGGCGGCACCGCTCGCGAACGAGGAGGTCCCCTCCGACCCGGAGCAGACCAGCCGCGTGCCCTTTCTGCAGCGCCTGCATCTCCGGCCGGACTTCCGGACCCGCGTGCTCCGCCCCGGGCTCGCTGCCCTCGTGGCCTCGCTCGCCGCGAAACTCGACCTCCTCCGCGAAACGCGGGCGCAGGCGGTCCGGGTTGCCCACGGCGGCTTCGTGGTGGAGACGGACCGGGTCGGGGGAATCGAGGCCGCGGCGGTCGTGCTCGCCCTGCCGCCCGAGGCCGCGCTGTCGGTGGCGGGAGCGCTCCTGGAGCGGGCGGAGCGGGACGCGCTTGCCTGCTCGGGCTCGGATTCGTGGGTCTGCGCCTCCCTCGGCCTCGACTCCGCGGTTCCGCTCCACCGGGTTCCGGCCCACACCCTGTGGCTGCCGGTCGAAGACGGCGTGGGGCTCGCGAGCCTCGCCCTCGAGGCCCGCCCGGCGCCGGGCCGGGCCCCGGAAGGGGGCGCGCTGGTCCGGGTGCTCCCGCGACCCGGCCTGGCCCGGGACTGGGCGCGGCTCGCCGACGAGGAGGTGATCCGCGACGCCGTGGCCCGGGTGGAGGCGATCCTCCCCGGGACCTCGTCGTCGCTTCGGGCGGCGGCCGTGGGGCGTGCCCCGGCCGGCGCCCGGCGCCTGGCTCCCGGATGGTTCCGGTCCCTCGCCCGCCTCCGGCGGGTGGGGGCCGAACGCCGGGCGGAGGGGAGGCGGCTCTACCTCGCCGGCGAGCACCTCGCCTCGCCGCGCCTCGACGCGCAGGTGGCCTCCGGCCTGCGCGCGGCCGGCGAGGTGCTCGCGGACCTCGGCGGGCCCCCGTCCTAGAAGGGCTCGAAGCGGAGGGCGAGGCGGGCGAAGCCCTGCACGAATTCGGTTCGCAGCCTCTCGCTCTCCTCGGCCACGACCTCGTACTCGGGCATCCGGCGGAGGGTCTCCTCGAGGCAGACCCGGCCCTCCATCCGCGCGATGTGCAGGCCGAGGCACGCGTGGGTTCCCGCGCCGAAACTGAGGATGCGCGCCGGCCGCCGGTGGATGTCGAAGCGATCCGGGTCCTCGAACTCGAGCTCATCCCGGTTGGCCGAGGGATAGAGGAAGAGCACCGCCTGGCCCGGACGGATCCGCCTGCCGCCGATCTCGAGCTCGGACACCGCGGTCCGGCCGAGAAACTGCGTCGGCATGTCGTAGCGCAGGGCCTCCTCGTAGGCGTGGGGGATGAGGGAGGGATCGCGCACGCACTCCGCCCGCTGATCCGGGTGTTCGAAGAGCCGATGGAGGGCGTTGGCATAGGTCTTCGGGAAGGTTTCGGAGCCCCCGATGATCAGCATCGAGAGGTGGGAGGCGATCTCCTCCGGCGTGAAGCGGCGACCCCCGAGCTCGAAACGGCAGAAGAGGTCGATCACGTCGTCGCGGTCGGAGCCCGCGGCCCGCCGGCGGGCCACGAGCTCGAGGAAGTAGGCGGAGAGCTCCTCGGCGGCGCGCAGCCCATCCTCCGTCATGCCCTCGACCCCGGGCTCCCGCGCGAAGAAGCGCCACACCAGGGTGTTCAGGTGGTCCGAGTCGGCGAGGGGGATTCCGATCGCGGTGCAGGCGACCCGCACGGAGACCTGTTGGGCGAGGTCGTTCACCGCGTCGCATTGCCCGCGCTCGCGCACCTTGTCGAGGTACTCGCAGACGAGTGAGCGGATCGTCGGCTCGAGCTCGCGCACCCGGCGCGGGGCGAAGTACGGCTTGACCGCGCGCCGAAGCTCGGTGTGCTCGGGCGGGTCCATCAGGTTGAGCATGGGCGTCACGGGCTGCACCCGTGTGAGCAGCTGGGAGGGGGTGGTTCCCCGGGCCGTGGACAGTGCCGGGTTCGACGACGCGTCCCAGATGTCCGCAAAGCGCGCGAGGGCAAAGGCATCGAAGCGCTCGATGTAGTGCACCGGGTCCTCCCGGCGGAGGGCCTTGTAGACGGGGTGGGGGTCCTCGAGGACCTCCGGGGCGAAGGGGTCGTAGGCGACCAAGGGCATCCTCCTCCGGAAGCGCCCGGGCCGCGCGCCCGGGCTCGGGTGAACCGCGGCGGGCCGCCACCTCGGGCGGCCGCCCCGCTCAGGCCGCGTGCGGCCGTTCGCTGTAGAACTGCCGGTACCACCGCCTCCACTTCGGGATCGGTCCATCGCCGTCGCAGAGCACGGGGCGGGCGTGGTAGACCTTGTTCTCCCAGATGGGACGATCCTCGCGGATCTGCTTGTCGATGTCCGCGATCAGCGCCCGGCCCACACCGCGGGTGGCGTCGGCATCGCCGGTCCGCTTCACGCTGAAGGAAAAGAAGACGTCCACGGTCTCGCCGTCGATGGGCGTGGTGGACTCCACGAGGAGCGTGTCGACGATGCCTCCGAAGCGCACGGTCGCGAAGCCCGGGCCCCACATGTGCACGTCGATGGTGCCATCCACCTCGCCGCGCGGCGTACCCATCCGCGCGCGGTTGAGCACGTGCAGGCGGGGGCCGTCCTCCTCGAAGCTGCCCTCGGCCACCGTGAGGGTGCCGTGGACGTACCGGAAGTGCGCCGCGTCCACGAGGTTCTCGCCCATCTCCTGGCAGTGGGTCCGCAGCTGGTACCGGCGCTTCACGTAGGGGGTCCAGTCGGGGGAGCCGATTTCGGGAAGCTCCGGGAGCTCGTAGTCGGGGGCCGCGCGCTCCGCGTGGTGCCAGACCATGACCAGCCCGTTGACCTCCCGCGTGGGCCAGCAGGGAACCCGGGCAGCCGGGGGGATCCGCTTCGCGTAGGGGATCTCGACGCAGCGCCCCTCGCCGTCGAAGCGCCAGGCGTGAAACGGGCAGCGCAGGGTCTCGCCCTCCACCCGGCCCCCCACGCCGAGGTGGGCGCCGAGGTGCGGGCACCAGGCGTCGAAGACGCGGGCCTGGCCCGACTCGGTCCGGAAGAGCACGAGGTCGCGTCCGAAGGCGCGGACCGGCCTGGCCTCGCCAGGGGCGAGCTCGTCGGACCAGGCGACCTGGAACCAGCCGTTGGGGGCATCGGGAAAGGGAAAACGCGACACGGTCACCTCCCGGGCCGTCCAAGGAGCAAGACACGTGCCGGAATGAAACACGTTCTATTTCTCTGCGAAGTGGCCTCTCGGGCCCCCGAGGACGGTTTCAGGGGTCCGGAGGGGAGCCACGGTGATCCGGGACGAGAGATGGCGGGGCACGATGCCCGGGGCAGAGCGCCCCGGTGGGGTCTCCTGCCCCGGGGAAGCGCCGAGCCGGCCGGGTGGCGGGATCGGGATGGCGCGGTCGGCCGCGCTTCTAGTCGGCCGGGATGACCTCGCCGCGGATCAGGTCGTCGAGGCTCTCGCGCGCGCGGACGAGGTGGGCCTTGCCCTCCCGCACCAGGATCTCCGCGGCCCGGGGTCGGGAGTTGTAGTTCGAGCTCATGGTGAAGGCGTAGGCGCCGGCCACCTCGATCAGGAGGAAATCGCCCACCCGCGCCTCGGGGAGCCGCTCGCGACGCACGAAGCCCCCCTCCTCCTGGGTGAAGATGTCGCCGGATTCGCACAAAGGCCCGCCGACCACGACTTCGCGGAGCTCGCGGGGAGCCTCCCCGGTGGCGGGGACCAGACGCATGGGATGGTAGGCGCCGTAGAGGACGGGACGCGCGAGGTCGTTGAAGCCGGCATCGACCAGGTAGAACAGGTTGGAGCCCATCCGCTTCACCGCCCGGACCTCGGTGAGCAGGAACCCGGCCTCGGCCACCAGGTAGCGCCCGGGCTCGATCTCGAGGGATACGGGGCGGCCGAGGTCCCGCTCGAGTGCCCGGCGGGCCCGGTCGAAGACCTCGAAGTAGGCGCGGGGATCGATCTCGGGATCTCCCCTTCGGTAGGGAACCGGGAGTCCTCCGCCAGCGGAGACGCTCGCCACCGAGGGGCCGACTCGGCGGGCGAACTCCATCAGTGAATCCGCCACGCGGGACAGATGCTCGAAGTCGGCGCCGGACCCGATGTGGGTGTGGACGCCCGACACCGAGAGTCCGCGGCCGCGCGCGCGCGCCACGGCGGACTCGAGCTCCTCGTGCCAGATGCCGTGCTTGGAGTGCTCTCCTCCGGTGTTGGTCTTCCGGCTGTGGCCGTGGCCGAAGCCCGGATTGATCCGGAGGGTGATCTCGCCCCCCGGGACCCGGTCCGCGTACTGGTCGATCATGTCCGGCGAGCCGCAGTTGACCGCGATGCCGTGGGCGGCCACGGCCTCGAGCGCGGGACGGTCGAAGATGTCGGCGGTGTACACGATGGGTGCCGGCGATCCGGTGGCGGGGAATCCCGCGGCCAGCGCGCGGTGGATCTCGCCGGCGGAGACCGCGTCGACCAGCGCGCCCTCGCGGCGAACGAGATCGAGCACGGCGAGGTTCGAGTTGGCCTTCTGGGCGTACCGGATCACGTCGAAGTCGCGCAGGCGCGAGATCCGCTCCCGGATGGTCGCGGCGTCGTAGAGATAGGTCGGGGTCCCGAAGTCCCGGGCGATCTCCAGGAGGTCGACGCCGGCCACCTCCCGGCGGAGGAGATCCCCGCTCCGGTCCGGGACGGGCTGCCTGTCACGGGTGGGACGGCTCATGGGGCGGGAAGGTACCAGCCGCGCGGCGTCCGGGCCCTCCGGGGATCAGGTCCGGAGCTCGGCGACCGTGACGCCGTCTCCACCCTCGCCCTCGCCGCCCGGGCGCCACGCGACGAGATACGGACAGTCCTCGAGGTGTCTCCGGATCGCATCCCGGAGGGCCCCGCTTCCGAGTCCGTGGATCACGACCACCCGGTCCCGACCCCGGGCCGCCGCCCGGTCGAGCTCGGCGTCCGCCCGTTCGAGGGCCTCGGCCACGCGGAGTCCCCGCAGGTCGATGCGGGCGGTGCCCCCCTCCCGAAGGGGCGGGGCCGGGGGAGGGGCGGCAGGGGCGGGCTCGGGGTCGGGGCCGGCCAGGGCGGTGAGGCGCTCGCGGGGCAGGACCAGCCGTGCCCCCCCGGCCCGCACCACGACCCGCCCGCGGCGGTCGGGCAGGGCCTCGATCACCGCCTCGCCGGCGCCGCGGATGCGCACCCGGGCTCCGACCTGCGCGCGGTCCCAGTCGAGCTCCGCCTCGTCGGGCTCGACCGCGGGCTCGGCCGCCGCGACCGCGTCGAGGGGGGCCGCGGCCCTCCGGGTCTCCTCCTCGGCCCGCGCGCGGGCGGCGAGCAGCCGCTCGCGTGCTCGCGCCGCTTCCCGCGCCCCCCCGCTCCGCTGGAGCTCCCGGATCACCGCGGCGACCTCCTCGTGGGCGCTTCGGAAGGCGCGTTCGAGCTCCCTGCGCATCGCGTCGAAGAGCCGGTCCCGGCGCCCCTGCAAGCGGCGCAGCCGCTCGCGGTACGCCTCGCGCACCTGCTCCGACTCGCTGCGGATGCGTGCGACCTCGGCGCGCTCGCGCTCGAGGGCGACCCGGCTCGCGGCGAGCTCGGCGAGCAGGTCCTCGATCTCGCGGTCTCCGCCGTCGAGGAGGGTGGACGCGCGTTCGATCACCGCCGGGGGCAGGCCCACCCGGGCCGCGAGGACCCGTGCCGAGGATCCCCCCGCGCTTCCGAGGTGAAGCCGGTAGGTGGGAGCGAGGGTCTCGGGATCGAAGTCCACCGAAGCATTCTCGAATCGCGGGTCCGCAGCGGCCATCTCCTTCAGCAGCCCGTAGTGGGTGGTCGCCACCACCCGTGCGCCCCGGTCCGCGAGGGCCTCGAGCACGGCCTGGGCCAGGGCGGCTCCCTCGGCGGGATCCGTTCCCACCCCCACCTCGTCGAGGACGACGAGGCTCTGCGGATGCGCGGATTCGACGATCCGGGCCAGCGCGCGGAGGTGGGCCGAGAAGGTGGAGAGGCTCTGTCGGAGGTCCTGGGCGTCCCCGATGTCGGCGAGCAGCGCATCGATCACGTCGACGCGGGAGCCCGGGGCCGCGGGCACGTGCATGCCGGCCCGGACGAGCAGGGCGGCGAGCGCCAGCGCCTTCATGGCCACCGTCTTGCCGCCGGCGTTGGGGCCCGAGATCACGAGAACCTGGAAGTCCTCGCCGAGCCGGATGTCGTTCGCGACCACCTCGTCCGGCGGAAGCAGCGGGTGCCGGAGCTCGAGGCAGCGGAACACCCCCTCGTTCCCGACCTCGGGTTCGGTGGCCTCGAGGTCCCGGGAGAGGTGTCCCCGGGCGAAGGCGAGGTCGATCTCCGCCAGGACCCGGAGCCCCGCGCGCACGGGCTCGACCTCGCGGGTGGCGAGGGTCGACAGTTCGCGAAGCA
>JALSIO010000732.1 GCA_026989995.1 Myxococcales bacterium | reverse complement strand
CAGGTCCACGAAGAAGGTCTCGTCGAAGCGCCCCCGGCGAAGCAGCTCGGGAGGCAGCGCCTCGACCCGGTTGGCGGTGGCCACCACGAAGACGCTCCCCCGGCGTTCCTGCATCCAGGTGAGCAGCGTCCCGAAGACGCGCATGGCGGTCCCGGCGTCGCTCTCGCCCCGGGAGGTCCCCCCGGCGAGGCCCTTCTCGATCTCGTCGATCCAGAGCACCGCCGGCGCCACCGCCTCGGCCACCCGGAGCGCCCGGCGCATGTTGGCCTCGGAAGAGCCGATGTAGCCCTCGAAGACGCGACCGAGGTCGAGGCGGAGGAGTGGGAGGGACCACGCCTGCGCCACCGCGCGGGCGGTGAGGCTCTTGCCGCAGCCCGGAAACCCGAGCAGCAGGAGTCCCCGGGGCGCCGGCAGCCCGAAGCGCCGGGCCTCCGGCAGGAACGCCCGCCCCCGGCGGCCGAGCCACGCCTTGAGCGCCTCGAGGCCGCCCACCTCCGAGAGGCCGGTGCCCGGCGTCACGAGCTCCAGGATCCCGTTCTTGCGGATGGTCTGCTGCTTCTCCCCGGCGACGAGCGCGACGTCCGAGGCATCGAGCACGCCGCGGCTCACCGCGGCCTTCGAGAACGCGTTCTCCGCCTCGAGGAGGGTGAGCCCGAGGGCGGCCTCCACCATCGCGTCCGCGGTGGCCGGATCGAGGCGGACGACCGAGGGATGGGTCTGCTCGAGCCGGGTGCAGAGCGCATCGAGCAGGGCCCGGAGCTCCTCGCGACCGGGCAGCGGCAGGTCGAGGACGGTCACGGCCTTCTCGAGCTCCGGCGGGAGCGAGAGCGTCGGTGCGGAGAGGACGAGGGTCTTCGGCGTGAAGCGGAGATCGGTGGCGAGGTCCCGGAGCTGCCGCGCCACCGGGGGGCGATCCAGGAACAGGTGGAAGTCCTTCAGCAGGAAGAGGCTCGGCTCCGGGATGCGGTGCACCTCGGCGAGCACCGCCTCCGGCTCCCGGAGCCGGGGCATCCCCTTGCCGGGCTCGTGGTGCCCCAGGAACTCGTAGAGGCCCCGGTGCCGGGTCCAGCCGAAGAGCTTCTTGCCCAGGCGCCGCCCGAGGTCGAAGAGGATCTCCTCGAGCCGACCCTCCTCGTGCGTCACCACCAGGAGCGCCGGGTGCCGCGAGCGGATCAGCAGCTCCAGCTCCCGGAGGAAGCCCTGCATCCAGTCCCCCGACCCGGGGCCGCGCCTCCCGCCGCCCCGACCCCGCTCCCATCGGCACCTCCGTCCCGCCACCCAACCCCGGGGGCCAGGCCGCAGCGGCTCCCTGCCCGACCCCGGAGGCCCGGCCCCCGTCCGGAGCCGGAGGGGGTGGGAGCCTCGGCCCCGGCCGCGCCTTCCGGATCCGGGCCCGTCCGGCTTCGGGCCCCGGCCCGCCTGCGGCGGCCGGCCCGGACCGGTCGGCAGGAGGAGGTCGGGGCGCCGGGCGGAGCCGGCGTGCCGTCTCCGGGAGGGCGCCGGCCACCCCGGCCTCCGTCTGCCCCCATCCCGGAACCTGTGC
>JALSIO010000731.1 GCA_026989995.1 Myxococcales bacterium | reverse complement strand
AAGAGGAGCTCCGGATCGAGCCCCCGGCGTGCGGCGAGCTCCGCCGGCGCCTGGGGCTCCCGCAGATCCTGGAAGAGCTCGAGCCGCAGCCCGGTGCGCAGCAGGTCGAGGGCGGCGTGCGACGCCACGAGGCGGTTCACCCGCCACAGGAAGAACGCCGTGCCGACACCGGGGGTGCGCACCACCTCAGGCCGGGGTGAGCTGTGCGTAGCGGAGCAGCACCGTCTTGACCCCCACCCGGTCGAAGCGGATCCGGAGCTTGCGACCGGGGCCGGCGCCGGTCACCGCGAGGACCGTGCCCGCGCCGAACACCGGATGCTCCACCCGGAGCCCCGGCGCCACTCCGTCGGATTCCGGCGCCATCGAGGAGGCGGGCTCGGGATCGAACTGGGCGTAGGAGCGGTCGAGCACCGGGCCGGAATCGCGCGCCGCACCGCGCACCAGCTCCGGGTTCGCCAGCGCCGAGGGCGGGATCTCTCGCAGGAAGCGCGAGGGCGTGCCGTAGCTCCGGCTGCCGAAGCGGCGCCGGGTGAGCGCCCAGGTCAGCGTGAGCTCCTCCATGGCGCGGGTCATGGCGACGTAGCAGAGGCGCCGCTCCTCCTCGACGCCGGTCTCGTCCCGCAGGGAGGCGGCATGGGGAAAGGTGCCCTCCTCCAATCCCACCACGTAGACGACGGGGAACTCGAGCCCCTTGGCCATGTGCACGGTCATGAGGGACACCGAGTCCTGGCGTCGGTCGTAGGAGTCGAGATCGGAGACCAGCGCGACCTGGTCGAGGAAGAGCTCGAGCAGGCTGCGCTCACCATCGGGCGAGGCGGCGTTCTCCCGGGCGAAATCCTCGGCCGCTGCGAGGAGCTCGCGGAGGTTCTCGATCCGCGAAAGGGCCTCCGGGGTGTCCTCCTCCTCGAGGGCGCGCAGGTAGCCGCTGCGATCCAGGATCCGGGCCAGGCTCTCCGCCGGCGAGTCCGGATCCAGCGACTCGGCGAGCCCGTCCACGAGCTCGAGGAAGCCACGGATACTCCGGGCGCTCCTCCCTCCGGCTGCGGCGAGCTCCCGGAATCCCTCGAGCAGCGGACGCCCGGAGCTCCGCGCGATCTCCTCCGCGCGCTCGACACTGGTCCGGCCGATCCCCCGCGCCGGCCGGTTCACGATGCGGCGGAGCGCCATGGCGTCGGCGGGATGGAGCAGCAACCGGAGGTAGGCGAGCGCGTCCTTGACCTCGGCCCGGTCGTAGAAGCGCACTCCGCCCACCACCACGTAGGGCAGGTCGTACTTGAGCAGCTCCTCCTCGAAGGCCCGGGACTGGGCATTGGTTCGGTAGAAGATCGCCACGTCGCGGAAGGCGACCGCCCGCTCGCGGCGGCGCTCGAGGAGGTCCCGGATCACGAAGGCGGCCTCCTCACGGTCGTCCTGGGCCTCGTAGAGCCGGATCCGGCTGCCCCCCTGCCGCTCCGTGTAGAGGCGCTTCGCCGGCCGCTCCACGTTGTGCGCGACCACCCCCGAGGCGCCCTCCAGGATCGCCGCGGTGGAGCGGTAGTTGCGCTCGAGGCGGATCACGGTGGCGTCCGGGTGATCGCGTTCGAAGTCGAGGATGTTGCGGATGTCCGCACCCCGCCAGGCGTAGATGGACTGGTCCGGGTCTCCGACCACGCAGAGGTTGCGGTGCTCGCGGGCGAGGAGGTCGACCAGGCGGTACTGGACCCGGTTGGTGTCCTGGTACTCGTCGACCATGAGATACTGCCAGCGCCGGCGGTAGTGGGCGAGCACCTGCGGATATCCCTCGAAGAGCTGCACCGTGCGCAGCAGCAGGTCTCCGAAATCGAGCGCGCCGGCCTCGGCGAGGAGCTGCTGGTAGGTCGCGTAGATCGAGGCCGACCGCTCGCTCTCGAAGTCGAAGGCCCGCTCCAGGGCCTCGTGGGGGGCGACGCCCGCATTCTTCCACTGGTCGATCCGCCAGCGCAGCCTCCGGGGGTCGTGGTTGCGCGGGTCGAGGTCGTGGCGCCGCAGCGCTTCCTTGACCACGCCGAGACTGTCCGCCTCGTCGTAGATGACAAAGCCCCGCGAGAAGCCGAGGTGCCCGATGTCCCTCCGCAGGATGCGGACGCAGGCCGAGTGGAAGGTGGAAACCTGCAGCTCCCCGGCCACGGGCCCGAGCAGCTTCTGGGCGCGGTCGCGCATCTCGCCCGCAGCCTTGTTGGTGAAGGTGACCGCGAGGATGGCGTCCGGCGCGATTCCGCAGCGGCCGACCAGGTACGCGATCCGGTGGACGAGCACCCGGGTCTTGCCACTTCCGGCACCGGCGAGCACGAGCACGGGTCCTTCGGTGGTCTCCACCGCGAGGCGCTGCTCGGGGTTGAGGCCGGCGAGAAGCCTCTCGTCGAACACCGTGGCGTTGCCTCCCGGGGAGACGCCGCAACGCCCTCCCCGCCTTCCCGGCTGGGGGTCTCCCGGCTCCGGGGGGGCACCAGGCGGCGCCCCGGGGATCGCGCGCCCGGGGGGACGGGGCGACACGCGGAGGACCGGACGGATCCGGAGCTTACTCGACGGTGACGCTCTTGGCGAGATTCCGGGGCTGGTCGACGTCGGTGCCCTTGCGGACGGCCACGTGGTAGGCGAGCAGCTGCAGCGGAATCACGGCCAGCACCGCCTGCAGGTAGGGGCCGAGCTCGGGCACCCGCACGACCTCGTCCGCCTTGGAGTCGATCTCGCGATCGCCCTCGGAGGCGATGGCGATCACCACCCCGTCCCGCGAGCGCACCTGCTCGAGGTTCGAGATCACCTTGTCGTAGAGCGGGCCGCGGAGGGCGAGGACCACCACCGGCATGTTCTCGTCGATGAGCGCGATGGGGCCGTGCTTCATCTCGCCGGCGGCGTAGCCCTCGGCGTGGATGTAGGAGATCTCCTTGAGCTTGAGCGCACCCTCGAGCGCGATGGGGTAGAGGATTCCGCGCCCGAGAAAGAGGAAGTCCGAGGCCCGGAAGAAGCGATGGGCGATGCGGCGTACCTCGGGTTCGACCCGGAGGGTCTCCTCCACCCGCCGGGGAAGCCGGAGGATCTCCCCCACCCGCTCCCGCGCCTCCTCGGGCCCGAGGCGCCCGCGCGAGAGGCCAAGGCGCAGGGCGAGCAGGTAGAGGGCCACGAGCTGGGTGGTGAAGGCCTTGGTGCTGGCCACGCCGATCTCGGGCCCGGCGTGGGTGTAGAGCACGTGGTCGCTCTCGCGCGGGATCGAGGCGTCGCGAACGTTGCAGATGGACAGCACCCGGGAGCCATGTCGCCGGGCCTCCCGGAGGGCGGCCAGGGTGTCCGCCGTCTCGCCCGACTGGGAGACCGGCACCACCAGGGTTCCGGTTCCGAGCACCGGCCGGCGGTACCGGAACTCGCTGGCGAGGTCCACGTCCACCGGGATCCCCGCGAGCTGCTCGATCAGGTAGCGCCCGACGAGGCAGGCGTAGTGGGCGGTTCCGCAGGCCACCAGCGCGATCCGCTCGATCTTCTGCGCCACCGGCGCCGAGAGGTCGATGCCGTCGAGATCCACCTCGCCGGTTTCCGGATTCACCCGGGTGCCGATGGTGTCGGTGATCGCACGCGGCTGTTCGAAGATCTCCTTCTGCATGAAGTGGCTGTAGCCGCCCTTCTCCGCGGAGACCGCATCCCAGGCGATGGCCCGCGGCTCGCGCTCCACCGGCGTGCCCCCGGCGTCCACGATCTGCACCCCATCCGGCGAGAGCACGGCGAACTCTCCGTCCTCGAGGAAGATCATCTCCCGCGTGTAGGGGAGGATGGCGGGAATGTCGCTGGCGAGGAAGACGCGGTCGCTGCCGAGACCAAGGATCAGCGGCGAGCCGCCGTTTCGCGCTGCGACCACGTGGTCCGGATCGCCCTCCGCGATCGCCGCGAGCGCGAAGGAACCGGTGAGCCGCGCGCAGGTCGCCCGAACCGCGGCGAGGAGATCCCCGGAGCGGTCGAGCTGCGCGTCGATCAGATGGGCCACGATCTCGGTATCGGTCTCGGAGCAGAGCGCCACGCTCCGCGCCTCGAGCTCGGCCCGGAGCTCCCGGTAGTTCTCGACGATGCCGTTGTGCACCAGCGCCACCCGGCCCGCCCGGTGCGGATGGGCATTGGCCTCGGACGGCTTGCCGTGTGTCGCCCAGCGGGTATGGCCCACGCCGCTCCGGCCCCGGAGCGGCTCCTCCAGAAGACGCGCCCGCAGGTTCTCGAGCTTGCCGAGCGCGCGCCGCACCTCGAGCCCCGATCCGGTGTGCACGGCCACCCCGGCCGAGTCGTAGCCGCGGTACTCGAGCCGGCCCAGCCCCGCGACCAGGATCTCGAGGGCGTCGCCCTCCCGCCCCACGGTTCCCACGATTCCGCACATGCCGCGCCCTCCTCCGGGGCCGGCGGGCCGCCGCGGCCCGCTACGACTCCGCGTCCGCCCCGCCGCCCCCGGTGGGCTCGCCCGGCTCCTTGCGCTTCGCCAGCTGCTTCGCGCGCTGGCGCTGGCGCCAGCCCTCGATGTTGCGCTGCCGCGCCCGGGCGATGGCCAGGGCGCCGGGGGGGACCCGCGAGGTCACGGTGGAGCCGGCGGCGACGTAGGCACCACGCTCGAGATGCACCGGGGCCACGAGGTTCACGTTGCAGCCCACGAAGACGTCCTCCTCCACCGTGGTGCGGGACTTCTCGATCCCACTGTAGTTGACCACGATGGACCCACAGCCGAAGCTCGAGCGGGCCCCCACGTCGGCGTCGCCGATGTAGGCGAGGTGGTCGGCCTTCACACCCGGGCCGAGGCGGCTGTTCTTCACCTCCACGAAGTTGCCGATCCGGCTTCCCCGACCGAGGTGGGTTCCCGGGCGGAGGTGGGCCGAGGGGCCGAGGACCACGCCGTCCTCGACCACGCTCGACTCGATCACGGTATGGGCCTTGATGTGGACACCCTCGCCGATCACCGTGGGACCCTGGATCACGCAGCCGGGCTCGACGACCGTGTCCCGGCCGATCTGCACCCCGGCATCGATGTAGGTGCGCTCCGGGTCCACCAGGGTGACACCCCCGGCCATCAGCGCGTCGGCGATCCGGCGCCGGAGCGCCGCGCCGGCCCGGGCGAGCTCGGCGCGGGTGTTCACGCCCAGGGCCTCCTCCGGGTCCTCGAGGCGGAGGGCCTCCACCGGCCGGCCCTCGGCCACGGCGAGGCCCACGATGTCCGTGAGGTAGAGCTCGCCCTGGCGGTTGCGGTCGTCCACGCGCTCGAGCCAGCGGAAGAGATCCCCCGCGTCGAGGAGGTACACGCCGGTGTTGCCCTCCCGGATGGCGAGCTCCTCGGGAGTCGCATCGGTGACTTCGACGATCCGCGCCACCCGGCCCGCCTCGTCGCGGACCACGCGCCCCGGCAACGGCTCCGGCGAGCTCAGCAACGCGAGGGCCGCGCCCGTTCCGGCCCGCAGCCGGCGAAGCTCGCGCAGGGTCTCGCCGCGGAGGAGGGGGGTGTCGCCGTAGAGGACGAGCACCTCGCCCCGGAAGTCCAGGAGGGCCTCCCGGGCGGCGAGCGCGGCGTGGCCCGTGCCGCGCTGCTCGCGCTGCTCTGCGAATCGCGCCCGGCCGCGGAAGCGCTCGCGGACGCGTTCGCCGTCCCGGCCCACCACCACGACCAGCCGTTCCGGGTCGAGCGACTCGGCGGCCACGAGCGACCACTCGAGCAGGGGACGCCCGGCCACCTCGTGGAGGACCTTCGCCCGGGCCGAGTGCATCCGGGTGCCCTGCCCGGCCGCCAGGACCACCACCGCCAGCTCCGCCGAGGCACCGCCCGCCATGGAGTCCTCCTGTTCGGCGCCCGGCCGGCCGGCGTTGACGGGTGCCTCCGTCGCCCGGCCCTCGCCCGACGGAGGCTTCCCCCGGGCGCCGGGGCCGGCGGGGCCACCGGCCCCCGAGGGCAGCAGGGTACCGGCCCCGATCGGGGCCGGGGAGCCGTCCCGGAACCGACTCACTTCTCCCAGGAATGAGGGTTTTCCGCTACGATCAGCGCCCCGATCCCAGCCGGGACTGCTACCCTCCGGGTGTCCCCGTCCCCTGTGCGGGACTCCGGAGAAGGCAACCATCCACATCACCGGCAACACCCAGGGCCTCAAGGCGAGCCAGGTCCGGCGGCTCGAGAAGCTGCGCACCCGGCGGCTGCCCCCGGACCGCCTGGTCACCCAGGAGTTCGCCCGCTCCCTCTGCGAGCTCTCCTTCGAGACCGGGCGCCTGGTCGGCGCGCTCGTGGACCGGCGGGGCGCGGTCACCCACGTGATGGTGGGTGACCAGCGCTCCATCGTGCTGCCGGACTGGGGGCGCATGCGGGCCGGTCCCGGCCGCCTGCGTGGCCTGCGCTGCCTGCACACCCGCCTCTCCGACGACGGGCTCTCCCGGGACGACCTCACCGACCTCGCCCTGCTCCGCCTCGATGCGATGGCCGTGATCTCCGTGGAGGAGGACGGCCTGCCCGGCCGGGTCCACGCGGCCATGCTGCTCCCGGAGAACGCGGAGGGCGCGGGCATCGAGAAGCTCCCGCCCGCCCCGCCCTCCATGCTCGACTTCGACTTCCGCGAGCGCATCCGGAGCCTCGAGGAGGAGCTCGCCCGACGCGATCGCACCCGGGAGGTGGGATCGGGGGAGCGCGCCCTGCTGGTCTCGGTCAGTGCCGGGCGCAGGGCCGCCGACCTCGAGGCACACGTGGAGGAGCTCCGGGAGCTCGCGCGCTCCGCGGGGGTCGAGGTGGTGGACACCGTCATCCAGAGGCGGCCGCAGGTGGATCCCCGCACCGTCGTGGGGCCCGGGAAGCTTCAGGACCTGCTCATCCGCGCCTTCCAGCAGGGCGTGGACCTCGTGATCTTCGACCAGAACCTCACCCCGGTGCAGGCCCGCAACCTCTCGGACCGCATGGAGCTCCGGGTGATCGACCGGGCGCAGCTGATCCTCGACATCTTCGCGCAGCGCGCCCGCTCCCGGGACGGCAAGCTCCAGGTGGAGCTCGCCCAGCTCCGCTATCGCCTGCCCCGCCTGGCCCAGCGCGGAGACCTCTCCCTCTCCCGTCTGGCGGGCGGGATCGGTGGACGGGGTCCGGGCGAGACCAAGCTCGAGGTGGACCGCCGCCGGGTGCGCGAGCGCATCGCCCGACTCGACCGCGAGCTCGAGCGGCTGCGGCGCGAGCGGGAGGGGCGGCGCCGGCGGCGGCGGCGGCAGGGGCTTCCCGTCCTGTCGATCGTCGGCTACACGAACGCCGGCAAGAGCACGCTGCTCCGGGCGCTCACCCACCGGGATGTCCACGTGGAGGATCGGATGTTCGCCACGCTGGATCCGGCCTCCCGGCGGCTGCGCTTCCCGCGCGAACGCGAGGTGATCGTGACCGATACCGTGGGCTTCATCCGGGACCTCCCCGAGGACCTGGTGGCAGCATTCCGGGCCACGCTCGAGGAGCTCGAGGACGCCTGCCTGCTCCTCCACGTGGTGGACGCGAGCAGCCCCGAGGCCGAGCGCCGCGTCGGCGCCGTGCGCGGCGTGCTCGACGAGATCGGCGTCGCCGGGACGCCGGAGCTCCTGGTGTGGAACAAGACGGACCTCCTCGGCGCCGGCGAGCGGAATGCCCTCGTGCGGCGACACGGAGGCGTGGCGATCTCCGCGCGCTCGGGAGAGGGCCTTGCGGAGCTCCTCGGCGAGGTGGAGGAGCGCGTCTTCCGGGAGCGGGTCCCGGAGCACACGCGGCGCAGGCTCCTGGGCCTCGCCGCCGGAGGGGGGTAGGCGATGGTGCGCGCCAGGATCGTGGGGACGGGGGGGTACGTCCCCGAGCGGGTGGTCACCAACCACGACCTCGCCGAGCGCATGGACACCAGCGACGAATGGATCCGGCAGCGCAGCGGCATCGAGGAAAGGCGGTGGGTGACCGATGAGACGGCTGCAGACCTCGCAGAGCAGGCGGCGCGCCGGGCCCTGGCCCGTGCCGGCCTCGAGCCGGGGGACATCGACTGCATCGTGCTCGCCACCCTCTCCGCCCACGCGGAATTCCCGGGAACCTCCTTCTTCCTGCAGGAGCGCCTCGACTGCGGGGAGATTCCGTGCTTCGACCTGCGGGCCCAGTGCAGCGGCTTCCTCTTCGGCCTCGCCACCGCCGACTCCTTCATCCGGGCGGGTCAGTTCCGGCGCGTGCTCCTCGTCGGCTGCGAGGTCCACTCCACCGGGCTCGACATCTCGGACCGTGGCCGGGCCGTCTCCGTCCTGTTCGGAGATGGGGCCGGCGCCGTCGTGCTCGAGGGCAGCGAGAAGGACGATGCCGGCATCCTCGAGGTGCGCATGCACGCCGAGGGTCGACACGCGAGGCGCCTCTGGATCGAGGCACCGGGAACCGGCTATCCGGGGCCCAGGCTGACCGAGGAGCACGTGCGCAGCGGACGGATCTACCCGGTGATGGAGGGGCGATTCGTGTTCAAGCACGCGGTGACGCGCATGCCCGAGGTGCTCCTCGAGACCCTCCACGCCGCGAGCCTCAAGCTCGAGGACGTGGATCTCTTCCTCTTCCACCAGGCGAACCTGCGCATCAACGAGTACGTGATGGGGCAGCTCGGCATCCCGCCGGAGAAGGCCCCGAGCAACATCCAGCGCTACGGCAACTGCTCCGCGGCCTCCATCCCCCTGCTGCTCGCCGAGGCGGACGAGGCCGGCCGGTTGACTCCGGGAACCCTGGTGTCGATGACGGCCTTCGGCTCGGGCTTCTCGTGGGCCAGTGCCGTGGCCCGCTTATGATGCCCCTGGGGGCGAGAATGCTGCGGTGCGTCTCACCACGTTCGCCAGAGACTCGCTCGGAGTCCGTAACCATTCGAAAGTAATAAGTTAATCCTGATCCCCCGCCCGTTGCGGCCGCGCTTGACCCGATAACGCGGTGTGTTAGATTGGCGCCGTGGGACGGGGAACGGCCCACCGCGGTCCGGCCCCTCTCGCGACGGCCCCCTGGCCGCGACTGGCTCCGTCCGGCGGCGGGGCGAGCCGCTCCGCCCCGGCCGCGCCCGGGGGTGCGCCGCGTCCGGTGGCCTCCGGACCCCCGCCCGGGTCGGGGGCGATGCCCGGAACCGGGCGGCCCGTCATCCCGCGAGAACCGAGGGGAGGATCGAAGGGGAGGATCGAAATGGCAGCGAGAAAGTCGACGGCCCGCGCGTCCCGCAGCACGAGGGGGTCCCGCAAGAGCGGCCCCACGAGGAGGCAGCGATCGATGGCACAGGCGAACCTGGTGCAGGAAGGCGTGGAGCGCATCCAGGACGCGGTCCGGACGGTGGAAAAGGAGCTCGGTCGCCTCGGAAGGCGGGCGGCGACGCGCCGCCGGCGGCTCGAGCGGGAGCTCGCGGCACGCCGCCGCACCCTGGAGCGGCAGCTCCAGCGCCGGTACCGCACGCTGCTCCGCGAGGTCCAGCGGCTGCCGGCCGTGAAGCGGGCCGAGTCCCTGCAGCGCGACGTGAGCCGCCAGGTCGAGACCCTCCAGAAGGACGTGGAGCGCCAGGTGGAGAACCTGCTCGCGGCCCTCCACATCGCCTCGCGCAGCGACGTGCAGCGGCTCGACCGAAAGCTCGGGCAGATCAACAAGAAGCTGCGGGAGCTCGAGAAGCAGCACGAGTCCGAGGCCCACGCGGCCTAGCCCGCGCCAGGGAGTGGATGGTGGGCCCGGCGGCCGCGGCCGCCGGGCCCGGCGTCCCGGGGCTCCACGCCGCAACCGCGGCCCCGTCGGCCTTCGCTAGCATGGGCCGCGCGCCCTCCGGCCGCCCCGGGGGCGCGCGCGGAGGGCCCCCTTGGCCGACCCGGAAGGCGTCGACTTCCTCCACATCGAGGATCTGCTGAGCGAGGACGAGATCCTCGCGCGCAACACGGTCCGCGAGTTCGTGCGCCGGGACTTCCTCCCCCGGATCCAGGAGCACGTGCGTCGGGACGGTTCGTTTCCCATGGAGCTCGTGCCCACCATGGCCGAGCTCGGCCTCTTCGGTGCGAACCTCCACGGCTACGGCTGCGCGGGCATGAACCAGGTCGCCTATGGCCTCGTCATGCAGGAGCTCGAGGCCGGTGACTCGGGCCTGCGATCCTTCGCCTCGGTGCAGGGCTCGCTTTGCATGTACCCGATCCTGACCTACGGCTCCGAGGAACAGAAGGAGCGATGGCTTCCCGAGATGGCCGCGGGCCGCGCCATCGGCTGCTTCGGCCTCACGGAGCCGGACGCGGGTAGCTTCGTCTCCGGGATGCGCACGCGGGCCGAACGCCGGCGAGACGGCTTCGTGCTGAACGGCACCAAGCGCTGGATCACCAACGGTTCCATCGCCGACGTCGCCGTCATCTGGGCGCGCACCGAGGAGGGCGTGCGGGGGTTTCTGGTCGAGCGCGGGACGCCGGGTTTCGAGGCGCGCGACATCAAGGGGAAGTTCTCCCTCCGCGCCTCGATCACCTCGGAGCTCTTCCTCGAAGACGTGGAGGTGCCGGAGGAGAACCAGCTTCCCGGCGCCCGCGGCCTCGGCGCGCCGCTTTCCTGCCTGAACCAGGCCCGGTACGGGATCGCCTGGGGTGCCCTCGGAGCCGCGATGGCCTGCTACCGCGAGGCGCTCGACTACGTGCGCGAACGCGCGGTGCAGGGGGGGCTGCTCGCGGGTAAGCAGCTCACCCAGGCCAAGCTGGTGGACGTGCTCACCGAGATCACCAAGGGGCAGCTCCTCGCCCTTCGGGCGGGCCGGCTCAAGGACGAGGGCCGCCTTCATCACACGATGGTGTCGCTGATCAAGCGCAACAACGTCGACATGGCCCTCCGGGCGGCGCGGATCTGCCGCGACCTCCTCGGCGCCAATGGGATCGTCGACGACTACGCCGCGATGCGCCACATGGTGAACCTCGAGACGGTGC
>JALSIO010000730.1 GCA_026989995.1 Myxococcales bacterium | reverse complement strand
CGAGAGGCGGTGGCTGTAGCCCACGAAGCGGCGGCCCCCCCGAATCCGGCCCCGCAGCGCCTCCACGGTCGTGTCCGAACCGGTGACCACCACGCAGTCTGCGGTGAGCAGCTCGTCGATCGCGGCCTCGTCCTGCTTCGGCACCGAGACCACGCCCACGCACTCGCCGAGCGCGGGATCGAGCTCGGCGAGCTCCCGGGCGACCCAGGCGGGTGTCACCGGATCGCCGGCGGAGGGCCGCACCAGGACCGGAGATCGCAGGAGCAGGGGAAGCAGGATCTGGAGGGCCGTGGGCAGGGGCAGGGTTCCGCCGGCGACCACCGAGGTGGTGGCGAATCCGCTGGCACAGCGGGAACCCGTGCCCTCCAGGACCGGGATCTCACCGAGGTCCCGCTCGAGGAGCTCGCGCAGTGCAGCCGGCGTCCAGGGCGCGAGGCCCACCTCGAGACCCCGCGCGATGGTCCTCGGGTGGAAGCCCGCCGCCCGGGCCAGCCCGTCCACCAGCGGCCGGAGCGCGCTCGCGCGCGGCTCCCGCCACCGCTCGAGGAGTTCGCCGAGGCGGCCCACGACGAGAGCGGCCGGCCGCGCCCGCAGCCGGGCTCCCGCCGCCCGCAGGCGGGCGAGCTGCTCGCGCACCACCGCGCGCTGGCTGCCGCAGCCCTTGGGCGCCCCGGGCGGCGCCGCGTCCGTCACCGCTGCACCCGTCCGCCCAGCATGAGCTCTGCGGCCAGCGAGCAGCCCCGCTCCTCGGCACCCGCCTCGCGGCCGAGGACCTCGAAGCCTCCGAAGGGCTCGCCGGGGTACACCCGTCCGAGGTCGGCGGTCTCGACGGCCAGCACCGAGCCCGTGTTGGCGAGGTCGATGATCTCAAGGACGCCGACCTCGCCCGGCGGCAGCAGCTTCCCCGAGTTCGGGTCCCGGGCGAGCACGCGCGCCCAGGGCGGCCCGAGCTTGCGACGCGGCGAGCCCGGAAAGCGCAGCACCGAGTCGTGGAACTGGCTCGCGAGCTCGGTCATGCCGTACTGGTTCACGATCCGCTCCTCCGGCACGTCGAGCGAGGCGGCGAGTTCGCGCCGCAGCGCCTCCGGCGCCAGGGTGCGGGAGCGCCCCTTGTAGCCGCCCGTCTCCATCAGGCGGGACCCCGGCGGAAGCGGAAGTCCGCGCCCGCGGGCGGCGAGGGCGTCCACGAGGTGCACGAAGGCGAAGGCGGTGCCACACAGGAGGATGGGGCGCGACACGCGCTGCGCCTCCTCGACCGCCGCCTCGAGGCCCCCGAGGTCGAGGGCACCGCCCCGGAGGTCGAAGCCGCTGCCGCACTCCCCGAAGGTCTCGATGGCCCGGGCGAACATGTAGCTCAGCGACGAATGCGGCGCCTCGTCCTCCGACGGAGCGAGCACGCGGATGGGAATGCGCTCGCCGGGCAGGAGGTCGGGCAGGAGGAAGCGGCGAAAGCTCGGGCACAGGGAGGCATCGTAGAGGGCGGTGGTGTCGAGGTGCAGCTCGCCGGGCCGCCCCCGGGTGGTGCCGCTGGTGCGGAAGGTGCGGACGGTGGCCTCGGGAGCAAAGCCGCGCAGGGGCACCTCCTTGAAGGCGCCGGTGGGCACCGCGGGGATCTCCTCGCTCGCGGCCACGTTCTCCGGCGTGCGGCCGCGGCCGAGGCAGAAGCGCCGGTACGGTTCGCAGCGCTCGAACTGGATCCGGAAGAGCGCGAGGGCCAGCCGCTCGAAGCGCTCCCGATCGGGGGTGAAGCGGTCCTCGGCCATCCAGGCGAGGAGCTCCTGCTCGACCTCGCGCCGCGGATCGGGCCCGCTCACGCCAGGAGCTCCACCAGGAGGTCGAGACCGGCCGCGAGCGCGGCTTCGCCGATCACCAGCGGTGGCGTGATGGAGACCACCTCGCCGTGCGCGCCCGAGACGATGGCGATCACCCCACGGCGCAGGGCCTCGCGGCACGCTTGCTGCGCGTCTTCCGGCCTCCGGCACTCGATGCCGAGCATGAGTCCCCGGCCCCGAACCTCCGCGACCCGATCCGAGCCGGCGAGCCCGCGGCGCAGTCGCGAGAGGGACGACTCGCCGAGCACCCGGCTGCGCTCGACGAGCTTCTCCTCCTCGATCACCGCGAGCGAGGCGAGGGCCGCGGCACAGGAGGGGGGGTGCCCCAGGAAGGTCTGGGTGTGCAGCGCCTCGCCCCGCGAGGCGGGCCAGGCATCGAGCACTGCCGCGCGCCCCACGCAGGCCGAAATGGGCATGCCCGAGGAGAGACCCTTGCCCACCAGGAGCAGGTCGGGGATCACGCCCTCCGCCTCGCAGGCGAAGAAGTGCCCGGTCCGCCCGCAACCGGTGTAGATCTCGTCCACGACGAGCAGCGCCCCCGCCCGGTCGCAGAGCGCGCGGAGCTCCCGCAGGAAGCCCGGCGGCGGAATGCGCTCGCCCCCCCGTCCCTGGATCGGCTCGACCACGACCGCCCCGATCGGCTCCGGCGCCTCGGCGAGGCAGCGAGCCGCGTCTTCGGCATCGCCGTAGGCGGCGAAGGCCGCCCGACCCGGGAGCCGCTCCCGGAAGGGCGCCCGGAACTCTGGGCGGTGGGTCACGTCGAGGGCCCCGAGCGAGAGCCCGTGGTAGCCGCCCTCGAAGGCGAGGACGCCGGCCCGCCCCGTGGCGAGCAGTGCCGTTTCGAGCGCGGCCTCCACCGCGTCGGAGCCCGACGAGCCGAGGATGGCGCGCGCCTCGCCGCCGCCGGGGAAGCGATCCGCGAGGGCTTCGAGGAGCTCCACCTTCACGGCGGGCGGGTGGACGTCGCCCATGGCGTGCAGGCAGCGCGCGGCCTGTGCCTGGACCGCCCGCACGATCCGCGGGTGGGCGTGCCCGGCGCAGGCCACCCCGAAGCCGGCCCCGAGATCCACGAAGCGATTGCCGTCCACGTCCACCACGTTGGCGCCCTCTGCGCGGTCCCAGAAGATCGGCGGCTCGGGTACCAGGCAGGTGGTGTCGCGGCACTCCACCCGGGCGAGACGCTCCCCGAGCGCCCGGGAGCGGGGGCCGGGCACCTCGGTCACGAGGGCGGGCGGGAGGGTCTCCGGCACGGGTGCATGGTAGCGAGCGGGCCTGGCCCTCCGGCCCGGAGGCGGCGTGCCCGGTAGACTCGCCGCGTGGCGGACGAAGTCCCTTCGACGGCCGAGAGCCGGCCCGGCATCCAGCTCCGCCCCCGGCGTGGGCGCGGGCAGCAGGCGCTCCGATTGCGCGCAGCCCGCACCTCGCTCGGGGTGGGGATCGGCGTCCTGGGGCTCAAGGCCTCGGCCTTCGCCTGGACCGGCTCGGCGGCCATCCTCTCGGACGCGGCGGAGTCGCTCGTCAACGTGATGGCCAGCGGCCTGCTCGTCTACACGCTCGTCGTGGCGGCGCGCCCGGCCGATCGCGACCACCCCTACGGCCACGGGAAGGCCGAGTACTTCTCCGCCGGCGCCGAGGGGGCGCTGATCGCGGTGGCGGGGATCGCCATCCTGGTGGACGCCGTTCCGAAGCTGCTGCGCGGGGCCGAGCTCCGCCACCTCGACGAGGGACTCACACTCGTGGCGGCGGCCGCCGCCATCAATGCGGTGCTCGCCGCCTACCTGATCCGGACCGGGCGCCGGACCGGCTCGCTCGCGCTGGTGGCCGATGGGGAGCACCTGCGCAGCGACGTGGTGACCAGCACCGGGGTGTTGGGCGGGCTCGGTGTGGTGCGCCTCACCGGCTTCACGGTGGCCGACCCGCTGGTCGCCATCGCGGTGGCCCTCCACATCCTCGCCACGGGGATGCGGCTGGTCCGGCGCGCGGTGGGCGGCCTCATGGACGAGGCCGACGAGGAGCTCCTCGGCCGCATCGCGGAGGTGCTCGAGCAGGAGCGGCGTCCCTGGTGGATCGACGTCCACAGCCTTCGCGCCTGGCGGGCGGGCGTGCTGCACCACGTGGACCTCCACATGAGTGTGCCGCGGTACTACGACGTGGATCGGATCCACGAGATCAACGATGAGGTCTACGAGGCGCTGCGGAGGGGACTCGACCAGCCGGGCGACGTGATCGTGCACTTCGATCCCTGCCGGCCCTGGCAGTGCCCCGTCTGCACGGTGGTGGACTGCCCGCTTCGGAGCGCCCCGCTGCGGGAGCCGGCGCGGTTCACCACGGAGCGCATCCGGCGGGCGGACGAGGATCTCGACTCCGGCCGCCCGGTGACGGCGGGGCACGGTTGAGCGGGCCGGGGTCCGTGCCGGGCCGCTCCCCCTGCCCGGGCCGGTGGCGCGCCACGGGGGAGATCCGGTGAGGGATCCGGCCGTGGAGCGGGCCTTCGTCGGGTTCGGCTCGAACGTGGGCCCTCGCGAGGTCGCCCTCGCCGGAGCGCTCGCGGCGCTCGCGCGGCTCCCGGGGGTGCGGCTGGTGGGCACGTCGCGCGTCTACGAGACGCAGCCGGTGGGTGTGGGCGTGGGGGGGCCCTTCCTGAACGCGGCCGCCGAGATCCTCTTTCGGGGCGAGCCGGAGGACCTGCTCGGAAGACTCCTCGGGATCGAGCGCGAAGCGGGGAGGGTGCGGCGGGGTGGCCGCCCCGGCCCGCGCCCGCTCGACCTCGACCTGCTGCTCTTCGGCAACCGCTGCGTCGAGGCGCCCGGCCTGCGGGTTCCCCACCCGCGGCTGCACGAGCGGGCCTTTGCCCTCCGGCCGCTCCTCGACCTCGCCCCCGAGCTCGGGCACCCGGTCCTCGGCGTGCCGCTCCGGGACCTGCTCGAGCGCGCCCGCGATCGGTGCGGCCTGCGTCCCTGGCCGCGCGCCGTCCCGGGCTTCCCGGGCCGCTCCCCGGAACGCAATAAAAAACACTTCTAAAGTGTAGAAATGGCTCGCACAGGAGCCCGTCCTCTGCTAGGCTCGGAGCCACCATGTCGGCATCCCCCGCCCGCGAGATCAATAACCTCAGCAAAGACAGAAGGTTGGACTGGATGGGCCAGCGGCGCTTCGAGTCCATGGACGCCGCGGAAATTCTTGGCTGGGGAATCAAGAAATTCGGCAGAAACCTCGTCCTGTCGTGCTCGTTCGGCGCACCCGAGGGGCTCGTGCTCCTCGACATGATGCAGCGCCTCGACCCCGGGGCCCGGGTCTTCACGCTGGACACCGGCCGGCTCCCGCAGGAGACCTACGACCTCATGGATCGGGTCCGGGAGCGCTACGGGGTCGCCATCGAGGTGGTGTTCCCGGATGCGCGCGCCGTGGAGGCGATGACCCGGGAGCACGGCCTGAACCTCTTCTACGAGTCGGTGGAAAAGCGCCTGCTCTGCTGCCGCGTCCGCAAGGTCGAGCCCCTGCGGCGCTACCTCGACGGGGTCGACGCGTGGGTGAGCGGGCTGCGGCGGGAGCAGAACGTCACGCGGGCCGACACCCCGAAAGTCGAGATCGACGAGGCCCACGGCGGCATCGTGAAGCTCAACCCGCTCGCCGACTGGAGTTCGGAGCGGGTGTGGAGCTACGTGCGCGAGCACGGGGTGCCCGTGAACCGGCTCCACGCGAAGGGCTACCCCTCGGTGGGCTGCGCGCCGTGCTCCCGGGCCGTGCGGCCCGGGGAGGACCTCCGCGCCGGCCGCTGGTGGTGGGAACGCCCCGAGAACCGGGAGTGCGGGATCCACCTGGACGAGGAAGCCGAGGGGTCCGGGATCTGATGCGCGGGCTGCAGGGCGAGCTTCGGCTCGGGCGGCGCGCCTTTCTGGGGGGCGCCCTCGCTCTCGTCGTCGCACCGCGGTGGCTGCGCGCCGAGGAGCCTTCGCTCCCGCCCGATCTCCTTCGGGCGCTCGAGGAGAGCGGCTTCGTCTACGTCTCTCCCCTCCGCCGTGACGGAGGGGAAAGTCGCTGTCACGGCGAGGTCTGGTACGGCTGGCTCGACGGCGCGGTGGTGATCGCGACCCGCACCCGGACGTGGAAGGCCCGCGCGCTCCGCGAGGGGCTCGACAGGGTGCGGATCTGGGTGGGGGATCACGGCCGCGTGAAGGGCGAAGCGGGACCGGACGCCCCCTTCCGCAAGGCGCCGAGCTTCGAGGCCCGCGCGGAGGTGTCCCGCGACCGGGCGCTCCTCGATCGGCTGCTCGCCCTGTACGAGCGGAAGTACCCCGAGGAGATCGGCCGCTGGCGCGACCGCATGCGCCGCGAGTTCGAGGCCGGAGACCGGATCCTCATCCGGTACCGGCCGCTGCCGCCGGGAGCGGCGCGCTCGGGGCGGCCACCGGAGCTCGCGTCCGAAGCGGCCTGAAGGGCCTCCGGTCTCCGGGACGTCCACCGCTCCCCGCGGCCACGGGGGCGTGAAGCGCAGCCGGTTTCGAACTCGCCCGTGCCGAGCCGCCCGCGGCCGTCCGGCGGCGGCCTGGAGCGGGCTCGGACGGATCGTGGCGGCGGGGGCTGCTGGTGGCGCGCCGCCCCCTGCCGCGGCGCTGCGCCGAAGGCGCAGGCGCGTTGCCTCGGGCCCTTCCCGGGCCCGCCGCTCCCCTCAAGACCCGGGGCCCGTCGCCCGATCGGCTCCTCGATCCGATCGGGACGGCCGGGAGTCCCGCTCCCGCGCCCCTTCGCGGAGGTGCCCCGATGACACGAGCCTCTCGGAGCCCCACCCGCTCCTTCCGGCGCCGGGCCGGAGGCCGGCGCCGGATCGTGCTCCCGGCCCTCGTGGCCTTCGCCGTGGCCCCGCTCACCGCCGCTCCGGCGCGGTCCGGCCCCGAGGGCGCCGCGTCGGAGGGCGCCTCCACGGCGCCGTTCCCGGCCGGGCCGAGCTGCCAGGCCGTGCCGCCCGAACGGACCGCCACCTCGGCAGGGGTCGTGCTCGAGGTCCTCGCGGCCAGGGCGGGGGCCGCCGGACCCGGCGACGGATCGGGGACGGTCTCCCTGAACGCCCGCGGCTACAACTACGGGCCCGGGCGGACCGCCGCCGCGGCACCCACGCCCGTCTCCGAGCGCTGAGCTCCCGCGCCGGCGACCTCCTCCGGCGGCCCGGCCGGGGAGAGGACGGCGGCGCCAGGCTCTCGGGGGGCCGCCTCCCTGCCTGCACGCTGGCGCGGATCGGCGCCCGGTTTGGCCCGGCCCGCGCCGCCGGACTACCCTCCGCCCGGGTGCAGGGAGCCGCATGAATCCGACCGCGACCTCGCGGTTCCGGCGCGTGACCGGCCTGGCCGCGCTCGCCTGGGCCGGGCTCGGCCTGGTGGCGCAGGTCCTCGCCCTCGCGCTCGGTCCGCCCCGTCCCCTGCTTCCCATCGGGCCCTCGGTGGTGGGCGGGGTCGCCATGGTGCAGTGGCGCAGTCCCGAGGCCGCCGCCGCGGGAGTCGAGGTGGGCGACCGGCTGCTCACCGTCGATGGCGAGCCCTTCGTGCGCTGGGTCCGAAGCCGGGGCCGGCAGCTCGAGCCCGGCCAGCCCAACCGTTACGGGATCCGCAAGCCCGACGGCAGCGTGCGCGAGGTGGTGCTCCACCCGGTGGGGCCCGGCGACGGGGCCGGCACCTTCTTCCGCCTGCTCCAGCTCGCGCTGCTCGGCGTGGCGGCCATCTACCTGTTGGTGGGAGGCGCCGTGTGGCGGCTCCGTCCGGACCGAGCCGACTCCTGGGCACTGTCCCTGTTCTGCTCCATGATGGCTGCCGAGCTCGCCGGGCACGCCCAGATCAACAGCTCGGGTTTCTTCTCCGCCTACACCCTGGTGACGCTTCCACTGATCGGAGCCACGGCCTTCCACCTGTTCACCCTGCACCCCATCGAGCCGGTCTGGAGCCTCCGGTGGCCCGGCATCCGGAGCGCGGTCTACGGCGCCGCCTTCCTCCTCGCGGGCCTCTCGCTCGTCGACGGCGCCCTGAAGCTCCCTGCCGGCCTCGTCCCGAGCATGGCCTTCGGCTTCACCGCGGTGGTCGCGCTCGTCGCCTTCGTCTCCCTCGTGCGCGAGCGCCGGCGCCTGGGGCCCGGCCTCCTCCGCGACCGGGCGGACATCATGCTCTTCGGGGCCGTGGTCAGCTTTCTGCCCGCCCTCTCCGTGCTCGCTGCCCAGCTCCTCTTCGAAGCGGCCTTCCCCTTCTACCTCGTGGCTCTCGGGTACATCGTCTTCCCGATGGCGGTGGGCTACGGGATCGTCCGCAAGCAACTCTTCGACGTGCGGCTGCTCGCCCGCTCCTCGTTCGCCTACGGCCTCGCCACGGTGGCCATCACGGGCCTCTACGCCTTCCTGGTGGTCTTCGCGGAATCCACGGTGAGCCGCTGGCACGTCAACGCGCGCTCGCCCTGGTTCAGCATCGTCTTCCTCTTCTTCGCCATCCTCGCCTTCAATCCGCTTCGGAACCGGCTGCAGTCCCTGGTGGACCGCTTCTTCGACCGGGATCGGGCTGCCTACCGGCGCGCGGTCCGCGAGATCTCCGACGCCATCGTCTCCATGCTCTCCACGCGAGAGATCGTCGAGCGGATGCTGGTGGCGCTCACGGTGACGATGGGGGTGGACCGCGCCCTCGTGCTGCTGCTCGACGAACAGGGCCGGGCGCTTCGCACGGCGGCCTCGCGCGGCGAGTGGGAGGACGAGGCCGCCAAGGTCGAGATTTCCGTCGATCATCCGATCTGGAAGCACCTCTGGATGCGCCGGGAGGAGCTCTCCCGTCTCTACTTCGACGACGAGCCGGACCCGGAGGCCCGCGAGGCCTGCCGGGACGTCTTCGACACTCTCGAGATCGGGCTCCTGGTGCCCATCCTCTACGGCGTGGATCTGCTCGGGGTGATCGCCGTGGGCCAGAAGGTCACCGGAGAACGGCTCTCCCCGGACGACATCCAGCTGCTGCGCACCCTGGCCAACCAGAGCGCCATCGCCATCGAGAATGCGAAGGCCTACGACGAGATCGCGAAGTTGAACGAGACCCTCGAGGCGCGGGTCGAGGAGCGCACGCGGGAGCTCCGGGAAGCCCAGAGCCAGCTCGTGCAGAGCGAGAAGATGGCCTCGCTCGGGCAGCTCGTCGCCGGCGTGGCCCACGAGCTCAACAACCCCATCGGATTCGTCCACGCGAACCTCACGCTGCTCGGCGAGTACCTGGAGAGGCTGCTCGGCGCCGCACGGGAGGGCCGGGACGACCCGCGGGCCCGCGAGGCCATCGAGAAGCTCCTGCTGCGCAGCCGGGAAGGGACCGAGCGGGTCAAGAAGATCGTCGAGGACCTGCGCACCTTCTCCCGCATGGACCGGGCCGAGCTCGAGGAGGTCGACCTCCACGACGAGCTCGACCGCACCCTCTCGCTCATGACCCCGCGGCTGAAGGAGGGGATCGAGGTGGAACGGGACTACCGAGCGGATCCCCGCATCCGCTGCCACGCCGGCCAGCTCAACCAGGTCTTCCTGAACCTGCTGATGAATGCCTGCGACGCCCTCGGCGGGCGCGGCCGGATCCGGATCGCGACCGAGTCGGACGCGGAGCGGGTGCTCGTGCACTTCGAGGACGACGGCCCGGGCATCCCCGAGGAGATCCGGAGCCGGATCTTCGACCCCTTTTTCACCACCAAGCCGGTGGGCCAGGGAACGGGGCTCGGTCTGTCCATCTCCCACGGGATCGTCGAGCGCCACGGAGGGCGGATCCGGGTGCGCTCGAGGCCGGGTCGTACGGTGTTCACGCTCGAGCTTCCGCGCTCGCCGCGCACGGGGGACGGCCGGGAGGCGGCCGCGGGGGCTCCGGAGGAGGCGGCATGAGGGATCTCAAGCTGGGTTACCTGGTGGGCTACTCCGGGGCGCGGATGCGCCTCGACCTCGACCTCATCCGCGAGGTGGAGTCGCTGGGCTACGACTCGGTGTGGACGGCCGAGGCCTATGGATCCGACGCGATCTCCCCCCTGGCCTGGATCGGCGCGTGCACGCAGCGCATCCGGCTCGGAACCGCCATCGCCCAGATGCCCGCCCGCACCCCCGCCATGGCTGCGATGACCGCCATCACCCTGGACCAGCTCTCCGGGGGGCGCTTCATTCTCGGGCTCGGCCCCTCCGGGCCGCAGGTGGTCGAGGGATGGCACGGGGTGCCCTACGGAAAGCCGCTCACCCGCACGCGCGAGTACGTGGCCATCTGCCGCGCCATCTTCGAGCGCAAGGGGCCGCTGGAATTCCAGGGGGAGCACTACCAGATCCCCTACCGCGGGCCGGGTGCCACCGGGCTCGGGAAGCCGCTCAAGAGCATCCTTCACGGCCGACCGGACCTGCCCATCTTCACCGCGGCCATCAGCCCTCGCGGTGTGGCGTGCTCCGCCGAGGTGGCCGATGGGCTGATCCCCGTGTGGATGAACCCCGACCGCTTCGACCTCTTCGAACCGTACCTGGAGGAGGGATTCCGCAAGGCGGGGGGCGGCAAGGGGCTCGACCGCTTCGAGATCGCTCCTTTCGTCACCTGCGTGCTCGGCGACGACCTCGAGGCCTGCCGGGCGCCCGTGAAGGCGATGCTCGCGCTCTACATCGGGGGCATGGGCGCCCGGGGCAGGAACTTCTACAACGACTACGCCGTGCGCCTCGGCTATCCCGAGGAGGCCCGCCGGATCCAGGATCTCTACCTCTCCGGCAGGAAGGCCGAGGCCGCCGCGGCGGTGCCCGATCGCCTCGTGGACGAGATCGCGCTCGTCGGTCCCCGGGAGCGGATCCGGGACCGCCTCGGGGCGTGGAAGGCGTCGCCCGTGACGAGCCTGCTCATCGGCGGTGGCCAGCGGGAGGCCCTTCGCTTCCTCGCCGAGGCGGTCGGATAGGGGTCCCCCTCGGGTGGGGGCGGGGAGGAGACGATGACGGAGAGGGGCCCCGGCGCCGCAGGGGGCGACGAGAAGGCGCTCGCCCGCCGCGCGCGCCTCGTCGAAGTCGACAAGCGGCGCGTCTGGCATCCCTACACGCCGATGGACCGCTACCGGGAGGAGGTGGATCCCCTGGTGGTCGTCCGTGCCGAG